>CAZLBE010000207.1:0-4903 GCA_964557635.1 uncultured Desulfobacterales bacterium | reverse complement strand
TTTCTTTGCCGTGTATTGCTACGATAATTCACCAATAAAAAGAGGTACTCGACCCTTTTTATGTTTTGTTTTTTAATAATTTTTTAAATTCAAGGGGGGAATGATGGCAGAAAACATATTGATACCGTATAATTATACTATAAATGATGATCAATCAATTGATTTTGTGAGACAAAAATATGGCAGTTCAGAAGAGACCAAAATCACATTGTTCCATGCGTACAGTCCTGTTCCTGTGATTGATACGCATAATAATCCCATTATGGAAAAAATTATCCGCCAGACTTCCTATCTGAGAGCCTTGCAGAAGGAACATAAAAATGCTCTGTTGAAAGTTCGACAGGAAATGATTAATATGGGGTTGAACGGTGATAATATAAACTGCATATTTGCTCCTTTAAAGGAGGATATTGTTATTGATATCATTAGACTTGCAGAATCTAAGAAAATTAATGCGATTGTGCTGAACAGAAACCCCGGTAATATTCTCAATTATTTCATCAGGAGTACATCTAAACGACTTATCCAGTATTTCAGCAGGGACGTTGAAATCTACGTCGTAAATTAATGGATATTTATCGATGTTCGCAAATAAATTCATACTGGTTTATTATTAATAAAGGTAGTAAAAAAGTATCAATTGATTTGTTACGGACTATAACTGCTGCAGGATTGAAATTTTGATAAAATCCGGGTTAAAAAGTATGAAGCCATATTTTAACAGCCATGGCCCATTGTAAAGAGTGTCACATAAACAAAACAGGAGATAATTATGTCAAGCAATTATAAAATAGGTCTTGAAGAGTATAGATTAATACTGGAAACAGCATTTGAAGCAAATAATCCAATTATACTTGGCTCCCAGGTAACCAATCTTATCGTTACAACCATGGAAGTCAAGGGGGCCAGTATTTTTATTGTCAATCCAAAAACTGAAGAACTGGAAATACTTGCCACTGAAGGATTGAGCATGTCCTATGTCAACAAAGGCCCTATCCTTGTTGATAAAAGCATTAAACTTGCATCAAATCTTAAACCTGTTATCATTACGGATATTAAGAACGGCGATCTTCTGCAATACCCGGAAAAAGCTGAAAGAGAAGGTATCAGGGCAATCATATCACTACCGATAAATATCAGAGGAAAAATTATCGGAGCAATGAGAATATATCATTCTGAGCCCTGGGATATTTCGGAAGAAGAGCTGTCCTATTTAAAACTCTTAACAAAAAGCCTTGGAATGGAACTTAAATATTTCAGGCTGTCTGCAGTGATTCAAAGCACAAGGGAGATGCTTGATGAAATTCACCCCATTTGGCTCTAAAATATGCGGCAAAGCCGCAGTTGTCAGTATAACCGCCATGAGGCGGATTTGGATTCAGGCCCAGATCCGCCCACAACAAATCATGAAATAAGTGTAGTGTGTTACGCTCTATTTCATATAAAAAAACATAACAGTTTTCTTGTTTTTTGACAGAAACTTCAGGATGTCGGGCAAAATTTTAAATTAGTCCCTTGAAACACCGAAAAACTGCAAAAGCATTAAAAAAAGATTAACAAAATCAAGATAAAGTGCCAGAGCCCCAATGATTGCACCTTTTCTTACCATGGCTCCGCTTGCATTATTAGGCTGAGTCAGGGCCATTTGTTTAAGCTTCTGCGTGTCATACGCGGTTAATCCCACAAACACAACAACGCCTATATAGGATATAATCATATTCATCCCGGGACTTCTCAAAAACATATTTACAACGCTTGCAATGATAATTCCAAACAATCCCATGATCATAAATCCTCCCATGGATGTAAGATCACGTTTTGTTACCATGCCGTAAACACTGCACACTGCAAAGGTAAGTGCACAGGTGAAAAATGTAGAGGCAATGGAACTGCTTGTGTAAATAATAAAAATAGATGAAAGGGTAACCCCGTTGAGTATTGAATATAACACAAATAAAGTCGTTGCCGTTGATGCCTTAATTTTCTGCACCCTGGCGCTCAGATAAAAAACAAGTCCAAGCTCACCAAAAATAATCCCGTAAAATACCATCCTGTTGCCAAAAATCATTTTAAGCATGGTTTCACTGTGTGCAACGTAAAATGCTGTAAAACCTGTAAGCCCAAGACCTATAGCCATCCAGTTATAAACGCTCATGATAAAGGAATTAACTCTGGCAAGGGAACCTTGTCTGTTAACTGATGAAGAAAAATCCATTTTTCAAACCTCCTGTTTTTAAATTTTGATATGAAATAACCGCCATGAGGCGGATCTGGTTTTTCCCAGAACCATCTCACAACAAAGTATGAAATAAAAGTAATGGTTTACATTTTATTTCATATAAAAAATGTAAGTTATTACGTTTATTCCTAAATTTATTGTAAGACAAATCCAGCTTCGCCTCATAACGGTATAATTTTTATTTAAAAAATTAATTGCCAGTTTATAGCGATTTCTTTGATTAAGAGCAAATAAAATATAACACAATATCCATCCATTGCAAGGGAATTTGATACCAAAAAATAAAAAGTTTACATAATATATATTATCGGACGTTAAATTTTATGCAACGGTTATGTGGCAGATCAGGTTTTGACTGGATTTGCATTACAACAATAAATAAAAAAGGCATAATGCCGTCCTATGTGGATTATAGACCCCGTCATGGATAGAAAGATTTCCATTAATTTTTGCAGATTAAATTACAATGCTTCACAGCGCTTTTATCTAACAATGAGCCAAGCTCTCCTTCTTCACCCGGAAAAAAACCAAGGGTGTTCTCCCATACTTCCTGATCTTCCATGCAGAAGTACAAGGTTACATCCGGGGCATACATTTTTATGTATGAAATTATTTTTTTGTATATTTCTATTCTTAGCGGTTTGAAATATCTCATTTTATTGTCAAGGCCAAGGATAAATTCCCCATATGGAATATTTGAATGCGGAAATCGCTTCTCAATTGTCTGCTTCAAGCCCGGCATAAATCTGAAGGTACCGATACTTATCCAGAGAATATTTTCAGCAGAAACATGGGAAAAAAGTTTTTTTATAACACTTTCATACTCTTTTTCACAGCCGTCATAGATAATAACAGGATCAAAATGGAAAGCTAATCTATATCCCCATGATTCACATTTTGCTGCGGCTTCAAGTCTTGCCTCAAGTGGTGCCGTTCTACGCTCTTCAGACTTGATAACTGCAGGGGTATTCAATGACCATGCAATAACGGTTTTATTATTATGGTCAATTGTTTTTAAAGAATTGATATTCACGGTTTTTGTTTTAAGTTCAAGTATGGAGTTACTCTGGTCTGAAAATTTTTCCACAAGAAATTGAGGCAGATCTGTTATTTTTTCCCAGATCAGGGAATCTGTAAATTCTCCGGTTCCTATCCTGAAAATTTTGTCCATGGCAAATAATTTGTCAAGTTCCACAGATATTTTTTCCCTGCCGGCAAAATACTGAAGCACAGGAGGATGAAAATACGCCTGGAGAATGCAATAGGAACAATCCATGGTACAAAAAGTGCCTGTATGCAGGATCGTATAATCGCAGCAGGTATAATAGCTTGTTCCAGGACATTTTCTTATGACACTGCCCTGATTCTCTGTAATATAAAGGGTTTGTTTTCCTCTTAAAACAGGATCATCGCATGAATTGACATAATCAAAAACCATTTTACTGTCAGAAACAGACTCAGGTTTAATACCGATTTTATTAATCAGGATTTCAGCCTCTTTACATGACAGAAGATCGTTGTCAATGAACAGTTTATTTATTTTCATGAAATTATCTTTTTTAAAATGGGATTACAGGTAACATCTTTTAGTTTTGCAATTTTCTTTTCAAGCTCATCCATATTTTTAAATTTAAATGAAAAGCTGTAATCCATTGCTTCAAAATTTACAGGCGCCGACAGGTTTAATTCATTACCTAATTTCAGCTGCTTTAAATTTATCTTAAATCTTTCTTCAGCCTCTTTTATGCGGGGGTAACGCTGTTTTAAAAGAAAAGCCCTCAATAAACTGCCTTTACGCTGTCGGTCAAACTTATTATCTTCAATAATATCCCTGATCTGGCGTGATTCAAGAAGGCCAAGGGGCGTTATCCTCTGCCTTGCGGCAATTTCATGGATATTTGTTATGATTTCAAGCTGTTTGTTAAGCCCTGACTTAATCGCAGAAAACAAATTGATAAAAGCATTCACCGTATCAAGATCATATTTATCAAGTCTTAAAGCTGCTGTCATGGAAAGATCACCTTCTTCCAAAAGGGAATGGACTTTTTCCGGCATGGTGCCAATGATATAGAGTTTTTCCACAAGGGAAGCATTCATTTTTAAATTAAAAATTGACATCGAATCTTCTGCAATTTTCTTTTTATCCATGAAATTTATTAAAAGCGACACCCCCCTTACCTGTTCCATGGTGGTAAGAGGTCTTTGAAAAGCATTTTCCGTAACGGCAATAAGCGCTGGTAAGTTGCAGCCGAAAAATTTCTGATCCGGTTTTTCCGGAAAATGTTCAGAAATTATGCCTGCATATGTTTCTTTAATATTGTTGCGGATCATGGCTTTTATCCTTCTGAATCCCGACACAATAATATAAGCACCCTTATCGTCTTTTTTAACAATGGGTGGATTTAGAAGGCCAAGGTTTTTAATAGAAAGAGAAAGTCCTGTAATATCAATATCCGATGAAATTTTATAGGTGATATCATTGATATTTATGTCTGAAATAAGTATTTGTTTTATTTTCAATATAATTTCCTGATTTCCTGATTAGTGCCTTACTCCTGAATTTCTGTAATAAAACACGAGAAATTGAGGAAAGGCAAATGGATTGGCTGTTTGTAAATATTCGATCTTATAACGTAAATTTTGGACAGTGCTTCATATTCGTCT
>CAZLBE010000206.1:0-4904 GCA_964557635.1 uncultured Desulfobacterales bacterium | reverse complement strand
AGTTCACCCTTTGAATCATCAAGGGGTTCATCGCTTTGTTCCAGGGGAGAATCAAAGGCAGAAAGGACAGATTGATCATGGGGCTGCCCGGTTATTTCATCTTTTTTAACAGGAGGGTATGCTGTAAATACATGCTTGCAAAGGCAACATTTAACTTTAGATCCATTCTCAGTTAAAAGAGATTCATCAAGGTTGAATTTTGTGGAGCACTTCTCACAGGTGACAATCATTGTTTCCCCCTGTTTTTCTTTATAACGGCCATGAGGCGGATCTGGTTTGGCCCAGCTTATCCTCTCAACAAAGCATGAAAAACCCGCTCAATTATTCGGAGTTTTTCATATAAACGGCCATGAGTCCGATCTGGATTCAAGTTCAGCCGCATCTCAACAAATATAGGGCTGAAAGCGCGAAGCCAATAAACGGAATAGTTTGCATTTCATTTCATTTCATATAAATTTTAAATCAAAAATTGCCGGAAGATTCCTGTATTTTTGATTATAATCAAGTCCGTAGCCTACAATAAAACCCTTTTCAAGCCTGAAACATGAATAATCAACTTTCAACTCAAGCTCACGGCGCTCATGCTTATCAATTAAGCTGCATATTTTAATGGAGGAAGGGCATAACAATTTAAGATGCTCTTTAAGGGCAAAAAGAGTCCTGCCAGTATCGACTATGTCTTCAACAATAAGAATATCTTTTCCCTTCATATCAATATCAGGTTCTTTTGTAATTCGTATCTTTCCCGTTGTTGATGTGCCGGAATAACTGGAAACACCGATCATATCAATTTCATGGTCAATTGTGATACAGCGGGTCAGATCTGCAAGAAAAATAAAAGCACCTTTGAGAATGCCTGCAAGCACAAGGTTTTTATCCCTGTAATCTTCCGATATCAAAGCACCTGTTTTCTGGACCTGTCTTTTGATTTCCTCCTCGGAAATCACAGGGATAAATTTTATCATAATAGATTTTATAGCCCGGTTTCAGATAATTTTTCAACAAGTTTTTTTTGTTTTTCATTTAATTTGTCAGGCATATTAACGGAAATAACAACAAAAAGGTCTCCCTTTGTTCCTCCGTTAATATATGGAACCCCCTGTTTTGCAAGACGCATTTTTGATTTATGTTTTGTGCCGCAAGGTATATTTAAACTGATTTTTTTCCCAAGAGGGGTTAAAACATTTACCTTTGTCCCAAGAAGCGCCTCAGTCAGTTTTATCTCTTTATTTGTATATAGATCATTTCCCTTCAGCTCAAACCCCGGAGTTGGAATCAACCTTGATTTTATAAAAAGATCTCCCCTGGGGCCTCCATATTGGCTTGATCCGCCTTTACCGGCAACCCTGATTTTTTTTCCGGGAACAAGACCCTTTGGAATTTTAACATTGATTGTCTCGTTATTGTTTCCATGGTTTACAGTCAGCGTTTTTCTCGTACCATTGATCATTTCTTCAAGGATTATTGGCACTTCATATTCAAGATCACTGCCTTTAACGGGCTGCTGCTGTCTTGCCCTGCCCTGGCATCCTCCGCCCATTCCATGCATGAATGGATTGCCGCCTCCCATGGATGAAGAAAAACCACCGCCTCCAAATCCCCTTGAAAACTGTCCCTTGCCACCGCCGCCGAATCCGAATTCCTTGAGAATATCTCCAATGTCAAAATTTTTGAAAAT
Source organism: uncultured Desulfobacterales bacterium (assembly GCA_964557635.1). Taxonomy (GTDB): domain Bacteria; phylum Desulfobacterota; class Desulfobacteria; order Desulfobacterales; family Desulfobacteraceae; genus WGCX01. The sequence goes on along the minus strand of CAZLBE010000206.1, from coordinate 3,226 downwards.
GTCCTCTTTTGAATATCTCTGCTGAAAATCTGCAGATCCATAGGTGTCGTACTGCTGGCGTTTTCCTTTATCACTTAAAACCGCATAGGCCTCACTGAGAGATTTAAACTTTGCCTCTGCAGCCTTATCCCCCTTTGTCTTATCGGGATGATATTTTAATGCAAGCTTGCGGTAAGCTTTTTTTATCTCAGCATCCGTTGCTGTTTTTTTTACCCCAAGAATTTTATAATAATCAGTTTCAGCCATTATTCATCACTTCCTTTGTCAATTTTCAATTTTCAATTTTCAATTTTAAGTTGTCAGTTGTCAGTTGTCAGTAAAAGCATATCGATACAAATTTGTCTTCCCTGAAATAGAGTAGGAACCCCAAAATCTTTAATAAAGATTTCTTCTATACTTTTAAATCCTAAAATTTCAAAATAGCCTCCAATGCTTATAATTGACAACTGACAACTGATAACTGATAACTGATAACTGCGGCTTTGCCGCTTTGAATTTAAACCTTTACCACTTATCTATTGCACACAAAATAACCTGTAATTTCAGTATGTCAAGACGATTTTCTCCTGGATAATCCGGATATTGCTATCATGAGAACAGATATGGCGGCAGGCGTCATTCCGTCAATTCTTGATGCCTGTCCAAGGGATTCAGGCATCACCTCGGCTAATTTTTCCTTCATCTCATTGGAAAGCCCGTGAATTAAAGAAAAATCAATGCCCTTTGGAATTTTAATCTTTTCCATGTTTTTAAATTTTTTAATTTCCTTTAACTGCCTGGCAATATACCCCTGATATTTAATTTCTATCTCCACCTGCCTTTTAACCCGGGGGCTTACAGGATCAGGTGCAGGGCATAAATATTCAACATCAGAATAACCCATATCCGCCCTTTTTAAGAGTTGATCAAGTTTGATTCCAGTACTGATTAAAGGAGATTTTTTCGATTCAAGCCATGTATTAACCGATTTTGAGGGCTTAATAATGGTTTTCTGTATTCTTTTGATCTCTTTTTCCGTGCAGTGCTTGATTTCCCTTGTACGTTTTAAACTCTTTTCATCCACAAGCCCCATTGAATAACCCTTTTCAGCAAGTCTTAAATCTGCATTATCCTCCCTCAGCATCAGACGGTATTCCGCCCTTGATGTAAACATTCTGTAGGGTTCTCTTGTTCCTCTTGTAACAAGGTCATCCACCATTACACCCATATAAGCCTGGGATCTGTCAAGGATAAATGGATCTCTTTTCTGAACACGGCATGCAGCATTGACCCCTGCCCACAGGCCCTGGGCAGCAGCTTCCTCATATCCCGAAGTTCCATTGATCTGGCCTGCAAAAAAAAGTCCTTTTACAGATTTTGTCTCAAGTGTGGGATTTAACTGCTTTGGATTAATATAATCGTATTCTATTGCATATGCCGGCCGCATGATTTCAGCATGTTCAAGCCCTTCTACGGAACGGACAAATTCGATCTGAATTTCCATGGGCATACTGTTGCCAAGACCGCTGGCATATATCTCTTCAGTGTCAACTCCCTCATGCTCAAGGATTATCTGGTGGGACTGCCTCTGGGGGAATTTCACGATTTTATCTTCAAAGGAAGGGCAGTACCTTGCTGATTTTCCAACAATATATCCCCCGTACAGGGCGGAATTTTTTAAATTTTTCCTTACAAGGTCATGGGCTTTTTTATTTGTATGGCCTATATAGCTTGGCATCATGGGCATGGCGCTTTTTTTTGAAAAAAAAGAAAAAAAATTGGGATCAGGGTCAGGGTCCTGGCGGACAAAGGCTGAAAAATCAATGGATGCCCTGTGCAGTCTCGGAGGTGTGCCGGTTTTCATTCTTCCCACGGTAAATCCTTGTTTTACAAGACATGCTGCAAGCCCAATGGATGCAAATTCTCCTGCCCTGCCTGCATTAAAACTGCTTGACCCTATATGGACAACCCCTTTTAGAAATGTACCGGTTGCAAGGACAACGGCATCTGATAAAAATGAAAAACCTGTCTGGTCTGTTACTCCCTTTACCTTTTTATTTTCAATGATCAGATCCTCCACCATTGCCTGTTTTAAATCGATCCCTTCTGTTTTTTCAATAAGGGATTTCATGGCCTGGTGGTATTTTAATTTATCGTTCTGGGTACGGGTGGACTGGACAGCAGGGCCCCTGCTTGTATTTAAAGTATGGTATTGAATGGCAGAGATATCTGAAATTTTTGCCATTGCACCGCCAAGGGCATCGATCTCCTTGACAAGCTGCCCCTTTGCCATGCCCCCTATGGAAGGACTGCACGGCATGGCTGCAATCTTAGAAAGATCAATGGCTAAAAGAAGCACTCTGCATCCCATTCTTGCAGCGGCAAGGGCTGCCTCACACCCTGCATGGCCAGCTCCCACAACTATAATATCATATTTCCTTGTATAAATTTCCATAACCAATTAATATATATCCTCACTGAAATAAGGTCAAGATTATTACAATGGTATTGTAAAAACTACAAAGCATTTAATTCCCTGGTTGGGACTATCCCGTAAAAATTATTGAAATGGTATATTAAAAACACGGGATGATAAAATACAAATTAATAATAACTGCCATGAGGCGGATCTGGATTCAGGCCCGGAGCTGCCTCAAAGAATCAGAGATTCTGACAAATTATGAAAATGATAATGGCATGATGCCGCCCCCTGTGGGTGATAGATCCAGCCTTGGACAGTCGGCGGGAATTTTGCCTTGCCCGGTCTAAAGCAAAAGAAAAGCAGGCAAGAATGATATCTTGCCAGATTGCCAAGCCCGGCTTTATAATCAGTGTCAATCCGATCACCAATATAAACATTAAATCATGACTGACATCTGGAACAGCATCGTTAGATGGCGCAGTGGATTTAATATAAGCAGTGATAATATTCCAGGCACATTTAGAAAGTTTTGCCAGTAATTTGCGGTTATAGAGAAAAGAAATTAGCAATCGTTAAGGAATACTGAAAACGCATTGTCTGTATGGATCATCCTTTAAAACATAAGTCAGCAGATATTCTCCATACTCAATAAACCTTGTTTGATGATAGGTGGGCAAAATACTTGCGCTTGCAGGAAAATACAGATAAATGTTCATGGTCACAATCATCACAATGAACCCGGGCAAACCCAAAATGTAGATCTCTGCAATCTATATATTTGTAAAGAACAGTCATGACATATGTCCGCTTATAGTCATAGCGAGA
>CAZLBE010000205.1:0-4908 GCA_964557635.1 uncultured Desulfobacterales bacterium | reverse complement strand
ATTTACTCTTTTATTTTCACTGCATCAAGATATTCTCTTACTCCGCCAAGACTCATTGTGAACATTTTTGTTCCTGTAAGAATTGCAGCGGCATTATTATCACTTTTGCATGCAGATGCAAAGGCAGGTCCCATGACACATGAAGGGTCGTTACATCCTTTGGGAATTTTTTCCATCTCCTGAAGGTACAGATCAAGACGTTCTTTAAGTATGGCAAAATAATCTATTTCCCGGCCTGTACTTGTTCCTGTAAAATTTGATATACTGCTTGATATTTCCCTTATATGTTCCCAGAACAATTGCACTAATTTAATTTTATACTCCCCTTCGGGCATATAAAATGAAATTGCCCATCCAACACTTAGAATTTTTAAAATTTGCAGTTCATATTCCACTGTAGTGAGATTCAGATCCATATTTTCAGGAATGGCCTGGAGAAGCATTTTAAGTTCATCCCTGTTAATTGCAAATGTTGCAAGATTTTCAGCCAATTCCTCAATTGTTAAAGATTCTTTTTTTGTCTGCCCCAAATTATAACCCCATTTATTAATTGACGTGTCTCAATATATCCTCTTTGCCGATGATACCAACAAGCTTTACACCATCAACAACAGGAATTGTATGAAAATGTTTTTCCACCATGAGACTTGCTATTTCGGAAATCGGTGTTTCAAGTGCAACAGTCACAGGTTGGTCAACCATGGCCTGTTCAACAGTTGCAGCCGATATTTTCCGCATTTCTTCCTCAAATTTTTTAGATGACGACAATGGGATAATACTGTCCAAAATGGTAAAAATAGGTGGTGCCGACATTTTTTTCTGCTGAAATATAAGATCACTCTGGCAGAGTATGCCTACAAGTTCATTCTGCTTATTTACCACCGGCACCCCGTTTATATGGTTATCGAGAAGAATTTTTACAGCTTTTGCTATCCCTGTATCGGGTGTAACGCTTATAATACTTGTTTTCATAATATCTTTTGCTTTTATCATGATACCCTCCTTTTAAGGGAACTGCCATGAGGCAGATCTGAATTTACAAATCAAAAATTAATCCATAATTCTTTTTATCGTTCATTATGTTTTATAAGGGCTCAGGGAACTCCCAATATTGGCAATTAAGTTTTGAGCGAATCCTTGAATTATTTTTACTATACATTAATGCATCTTTCCGGTAAAGTACCTAATCTTAGCAGGCCGGAAATAATGCAGATCAGCAAAAATAAGACAGGATTTAATATAACCGACATGAGGCGGATCTGAAGACTCTCAGACGGCCTCAAGGAATCAAAGATTCTGACAAAAGTAAAACTCTTATAAATAAAGGATGTTTAACAGAAGTTTCATAAAAACGGCCATGGCCGGAAAGGATTTTGCGTTATGTTTACAAAAGCTGCTGAAATGATCATTTCCTCGAAACGCTGCATAGCATTCACAGGAGCCGGAATATCCGTTGAAAGCGGGGTTCCTCCTTTTCGGGGAAAAAACGGGCTGTGGAATAAATATGACCCTGAAAACTTTGATATAAGCTATTTCACACGATTTCCTGAAAAATCATGGCAAATTATCAAAGATATTTTTTTCGATCTTTTTGAAAATGTAAAGCCCAATGCCGCCCATTATGCACTTGCCGAACTTGAACAGAGAAACCTGCTTCACGGGATTATAACCCAGAACGTTGACAGCCTTCACCATGAAGCAGGAAGCAGAGTAGTTCATGAATTCCACGGCTCGTTTAGAAAACTTGTCTGCCTTAAATGCTCCAACAAAATTAATACCGACCAGATTAATCTTGAAAAGCTTCCTCCTTTATGTGGTAAATGCAATGGAATTTTAAAACCGGATGCAGTTTTTTTTGGAGAATCAATTCCTGAGCCAGCTCATTCAAAATCTTTTTTTGAAGCTGACAAGGCAGACCTTTTTATACTTGTTGGCACAACCGGAGAAGTTGCCCCTGCCAATATGATTCCAAAAATTGCAAAACACGAGGGAGCGCAGATAATAGAAATTAATACCGAAAAATCCGCTTATACGGATTCTGTTACAGATATTTTTATTAAAGGCAAAGCAACCATTATGATGGAAAATTTAATGAAAGCAATTGATGAAATACAAAATGGATGAATTTTATTACTTTTTTAAAAAATCATGCCATAAATATTATCGTTTTTATTACAATATGGTAACCGTTTTATTACAATATGATAACCGTTCACAGTCAATTCGCAAATAGTAAGAGTTTACAGGGTGCTGCAGATGCAAGGCGGCGGGCAGGCAGACGTACTTATGTACTTCAAGTGCAAAGCCAACGCTGCAGGTGCAGTGCCCTGTGAACTCTTACAAAATATGTAATATCAACAGGTTGTAAAAACATGATCATGAAATTAAAGGAGATATTTTATGATAAATGACTGTCTTTTCTGCAAAATTGTAAAGGGTGAAGTTCCTTCCAAATTTCTTTTTGAAAATGATTCTTTTGTTGTTTTCAGGGATATTCATCCGCATGCGCCTGTACACCTGCTCATCGTGCCAAAAAGGCACATCAGAAGTATAAATGATCTCACTGAAAATGACAAAGAAACAATAGGTGAAATGTTTATGATTGCAAGGGATATGGCAAAAAAAGAAGGTGTTGATAAATCCGGGTACAAACTTTTATTCAATGTTGAAAAAGGCGGCGGACAGATGGTTTTTCACCTTCATCTTCATTTAATAGGAGGATGGAAATAACCGGCATCAGGCCGATTTGGATTGGCCCGTAATCAGCCACAGAGAATTAAAAATTTTAACAAATAATGACACAGGTGAAAGGAAAAAGAATGAATACCTCTTCTGTAGTAATTATTCAGGAACCAGCCCCTAACAGGGCCATGGTCATGTTCTGCGGAGACTGTATCAGTTTTACACTTAAGGTTCCTGCTGATCTTACAGGCGATGCATGGATCAGAACAAATCTTGGCAGGGCATCTGTTGCAAGAAAGGAAATCATAGAAAAAATCGATTCAGGCAAAATAAAGGTGCATGGGGAATGGCATGATATAAAAATGACAAAAAAGAATGAATCCACATTTTCCATCCGCCTTGCACTCCACGAGACCGGTCGTTTTCAGGCAAAATGTTTTTTTTTAACGGAAAACGAAGCAACTCCCATCTGGCCCGGGGACGGAAACACCATTATCAATGTTGAAGCACCGGGTTCATGCTGTGCAAATATTATTTACAACGCATTTGTACGTCAGTTTGGAGCTTCAAAATATTTTTCAGAGATAAAATCCCGCAAAGAAACAATGTTTCTTGAAGAGCTTGATAAAAGGGGGTTTACAGTTATCCCGTGTTCAGGCAAATTCAGGGATCTTGCAAGAGAAGTTGAATTTATTTTTTCCGAACTTGGATGCAGGGTTCTGCAGCTTCTTCCCATCCATCCAACACCCACAACCTATGCACGCATGGGCAGATTCGGCAGTCCTTATGCTGCTTTAAATTTTACTGATGTTGATCCTGCCCTTGCTGAATTTGATCCTTCAGCAACACCCATGGAGCAATTCATGGAACTTGTTGACAAGGTGCATTTTTACTCAGGATATATCATACTTGATATTGCAATAAACCATACGGGGTGGGCAGCGGTAATCCATGACACCCACCCTGAATGGCTTATCCGTGATGAGGATGGGAAAATAGAGGTGCCCGGGGCATGGGGTGTTGAATGGACTGATTTAACAAGGCTTGACTATTCAAAACAGGATCTGTGGCAGTATATGGCCGATATTTTTCTTTTCTGGTGCCGCAGGGGAGTTGATGGATTCAGGTGCGATGCAGGGTATATGATTCCCGTTGATGCCTGGGAGTATATTACGGCAAGGGTAAGACAGGAATATCCTGACATTGTTTTTCTGCTCGAGGGCCTTGGCGGTGGAATTGATGCGACACGCAGCATCCTTGACAGGGCAAATTTCAACTGGGCATATTCGGAACTGTTCCAGAATTATGATAAAAACCAGATTGAACACTACCTTGCATTTGCCTTTGATTTTTCTTTAAAATACGGACATATGATTCATTTTGCCGAAACCCATGACAATCCCCGCCTTGCTTCAGTGTCAAAGCGTTATGCAAAAATGAGAACCTCTTTGTCCGCACTTTTTTCCATCTGCGGCGGTTTTGCATTTGCAAATGGTGTTGAGTGGTTTGCAAAGGAAAAAATCGATGTTCACGAGGCAAATTCCCTTAACTGGGGAAATAAAGACAATCAGGTGGGTCATATTAAAAGGCTTAACCTGATTTTAAAAAATCATCCCTGCTTTGCCGATAATACAGATTTAAAATTCATTCAGGGAAACAATAAAAACTGCCTCATCCTTTGCAGGTATAACAGACCACTTAAAAAATTAATTCTTGTCCTTGTAAACCTTGACTGCGATAAAAGTCAGACAATTATCTGGAATTTTACTGATTCCGACTTTATTCAAAACAATGATGATCATAACTTCTGCCCTGCAATTTTCCATGACCTTATTACGGAAAAACAGATTATCCCTGACAGAAACAGCAACAATTTTTCCCTTGAACTTGCGCCCTGCGAAGTTCTTGCCTTAACCCCTGACAAAAAGGATATTTTTTCTCTGCAACAGGCTGATCTCCATTTTATCGCCATGCCTGAAAGGGTTCTTTTTCAAAAACTTAAGAAAAAAACATTGCAGATTTTTACAGCATTAAGGGGATATAAAGATGTTAAGGATTTCAATGTTGAAAAGGCAGCAGAAAAATTAAAGAATAACCCCGTTGAATTCTGCAGGGCCTTAAATAAGCAAAGTTCTGAAAATAAAAAAAACAACGAGTCAAATGTTGTTTTTTTGAATTCTGCAGGGCCTTAAATAAGCAAAGTTCTGAAAATAAAAAAAACAACGA
>CAZLBE010000204.1:0-4910 GCA_964557635.1 uncultured Desulfobacterales bacterium | reverse complement strand
TCACAACAAAGTATGAAATAAAAGTAATGGTTTACATTTTATTTCATATAAAAAGGTTATAAGTTTGAAAGTCTACATATAAAGGATTAAAAATGAATAACCGGGAACAACTAAAAAAATTTTTCAGCCTTTTTGATGGGAATGTCAGAGTCCTTGTTGTGATAAATGCCGATCCCGATGCTATTTCCAGTGCAATGGCAGTTAGAAGGCTTTTATGGCGCAAGGCAAGGGACGTTACCATAGCTCATTTTAATAAAATAACACGGCCTGATAATCTTGCAATGATTGAATATACTGAACCGGGTTTAATTGCATTAGATGAAATAAGAAAAGAGGAATTTGATGCATTTGTTGTGGTGGATTCACAGCCGGACCATAACCCGCGGTTTTTGGAATTTGATTTTGATGCAATCATTGATCATCATCCGGTTAGTTCCGAAAATGCAAAATTTGTGGATATCCGGCCTGAATACGGCGCATGTGCAACTGTCATGACAGAGTTTCTTAAATCAAAAAAAATTAAACCCTCTTCAAAACTTGCTGCAGCGCTTATGCTTGGCATCAAGACCGATACAGCTGACTTTACCCGCCAGGCAAGTCTGAGGGATATAAGGGCTTTTCAATTTCTTTATAAATTTGCCGATAAAAATATTGTTACAAAGGTTGAGCGGGCACAACTTACCCAAGATGACCTTGATTTAGTGGGCCATGCCATAAAAAAGAAAAAAATTCTTAATAATCGTATTTTTTTTCATGCAGGTAAAATTTCACGACCCGATGCACTTGTGGTCGTGGCAGATTTTTTTCTCACCATTTCAAGGGTTAACTGGAGCATTATTTCCGGAATATATGAAAAACAGCTGATCATTATAATCAGAAATGACGGTTTGAGAAAAGGGGCTGGAAATACTGCAAAACAAGCCTTTGCCATGTGTGGCTCTGCAGGAGGCCACAAAACAATGGCAAGAGCTGAACTTGAGATGAAGCTTGTGCGGAAAGAGATCAGATCTTCTGGTGCAAAAAATATTGAAGACTGGATAATATCAACAATTGGTAAAACCGGCGGCAAGAAAATCGAATAACGGCCATGAGGCGAATCTGGATTCAGGTCCGGATTTACTTTAAAGAATCAAAGATTCTGTAAATATTCGGCTTATAATGTAAATGTTTTTTAACAGAAATTAAGAAATAAGGCATTAGAGACTGATTTTCATACTCAGATCCATGGATTTTGCCTGATGGGTAAGTGCTCCCGATGAGATAACATCCACACCGGTTGCAGCAATTTCCTTTATATTGTCAAGGGTTACATTCCCGGATGCTTCAACAATCGCCCTGCCGTTGATGTATTGAACAGCTTTTTTCATCTCGGCAGGGCTCATATTATCTAACATTATAACCTCAACACCTGCTTCAAGCGCTTCTTTTACTTCCTTGATGCATGTTGTTTCAACTTCAATTTTTAAAAGATGCGAAGCCCTTGCCCTCACGGCTTTTACAGCATTTTTTATGCCGCCTGCAACGGCAATATGATTATCCTTTATCAGAATTCCATCAAAAAGTGACATCCTGTGGTTAAAGGCTCCGCCTGCTCTTACTGCATCTTTCTCAATTATACGCATTCCGGGAGTTGTTTTTCTTGTATCTGTCAGGCGTACATGAAAGTCTTTAATTGTTTCCACAAAGGTACGGGTTAAAGATGCTATACCTGAAAGATGTTGGATAAAATTTAAGGCAACCCGTTCCGCTTTCAGCATGTTTATTACATCGCCTGTCACCTTGAGTACAACATCCCCCGTTGATACTGAATCTCCGTCTTTAAACAGAACTTTAAAAGACACATTGGCATCAACAGTTTTAAACACTTTCTCGGCAACTTCAAGCCCTGCAATGACCATGGGCTGTTTCGCTATGATAACGCCTTTGCCCACAAGATTCGGGGAAAAAATACTTTGGGCAGTTAAATCCCCAAACCCCGAGTCTTCAAGAAGGGCAAGTGATATCAATTGTGTTAAATAATCCATGGATTTTAGCTTTTCATTCCCCTGATCCTGTTAAGATTATCTTTGAGTTTATCGTTTTTTATTTCAAGCATCTCCTGCTTTTCTTTTACTTTTGCCACTACAGCTTCAGGAGCTTTATCAAGAAAACTCTCGTTATTCAATCTCTTTGAAACCGATAAAAGCTCTTTTGTAATTTTTTCAATTTCTCTTGTAAGGCGGTTTTCCTCTTTTTCAAAATCTATGACCCCTTCAAGTGAGACATAAATCGTGGTGCTGTTTACAACGGCAGTAGCCGATGATGCAGATGCATTGTTTTCATGGAAGATGGCTGTCTCCTCTTCGTCAAGGCAGTCAATATTTTCAAGGTTGGCAAGATTTTTAATCATAGGAGAATTTTCTTCAATACAGTTTTTCTCCATGGAATCCGGGGTTTCCATTTTAACATTCAGGTTCATGGAAAGCTGAATATTCATCTCACTTCTTATGTTTCTTATGCCTGATATCAGACCGAAAATAAAATCAATATCCTTTTCAGTGCCAGGATCACGCATTGCCATGAGAGTCTTATCTTTACATGGGAAAACAGCCTTCATCACAGAGCCTTGAACTGTAGGCAGAATATCCCATATCTCTTCGGTGACAAATGGCATGAATGGATGGAGCATTATCAATATATTTTTAAGAACTTCGGCAAGCACAGCCTTTGCAGTATCCTGGCGCGCTGTGTTGTTTTTATCATACAGAGATGGTTTTTCAGCTTCAAGATACCAGTCACAGAATTCATGCCATACAAATTGATATACGCTGCCTGCAGCTTCGTTGAATTTATAGTTTTCAATACCGTTTTTTACAGCTTCTGCTGTGGCTGCTGTCCTTGACAATATCCACTTTTCAATTGTGGACAGATTGTTTTTATCAATATCGCATACGTTGCCTTCTTTAAGATGCATCAGTGCAAATCTTGCCGCATTCCAGAGTTTATTGACAAAATGTCTGTAGCCTTCCACCCGGTCTTCCGACATTTTAACATCCCTGCCCTGGGCTGCAAAAGCTGCAAGGGTGAAACGGAAAGCATCTGCCCCGTAATTATCTATCACCTTAAGGGGATCAATGACATTGCCCTTGGATTTGCTCATTTTTTTACCTTTTTCATCACGGACAAGGGCATGGATATAAACATCTTTAAAAGGAACTTCATTCATGAAAAAAATGCCCATCATCATCATTCTTGCAACCCAGAAAAACAATATGTCAAACCCTGTTACAAGGGCATTTGTGGGATAAAAGGTTTTTAAAAGATCTGTCTTCTCCGGCCATCCCATTGTGGAAAACGGCCACAGGGCACTGCTGAACCATGTGTCAAGAACATCTGTTTCCTGAACAAGATTTGTTGAACCGCAGGATGTGCATTTTTCAGGATCAATTTCTTCAACAATAAGTTCTCCGCAGTCAGAGCATTTCCATACAGGAATCCTGTGCCCCCACCATATCTGCCTTGAAATACACCAGTCCTTTATGTTGTTCATCCATTCAAAATAGGTTTTTGACCAGGCTTCCGGGATGATTCTTGTCCTGCCGTCTTCTACAGCCTTCATGGCCTGTTCAGCTAATGGTGCAACTTTTACAAACCATTGTTTGGACAGGGCAGGCTCAATAACTGTTTTACACCTGTAACAATGGCCAACGCTGTTTTTAATGGGTTCTTTTTTTACAAGAAGGCCTTGTTCCTGTAATGCTGCAACGGCGGCATCCCTGCATTTGAATCTGTCAAGTCCCTTAAACTTTTCTCCTGCCTGTTCCGTCATTATACCGTCATCATCAATGACTTTTATTTTCTCAAGCCCATGCTTTTCACCAAGGTTGAAATCATTGACATCATGGGCAGGAGTGACTTTAAGGGCACCTGTTCCAAATTTAATATCAACATAGTTATCTTTTATAATGGGAATAATTCTGTCTGTTAAAGGCAGTTTTACAGTTTTCTCTTTGAGATCAGCATATCTTTCATCATTTGGATTTATTGCAACGGCAGTATCTCCGAACATTGTTTCAGGTCTAGTCGTGGCAACCACAAGGCCGTTTTTATTCTTTTTTGAATTTTTATTATTTTCAAAGGGGTATCTGATATAGTAAAGGAAGCTGTCCTGGTCTTCATAATCAACTTCAAGGTCTGCTATGGCTGTTTTGCACCTCGGGCACCAGTTTATAATATACTGGCCCTGGTAGATAAGGTTTTCCTTGTACAACCTTACAAAAACTTTGCGCACGGCATCGGAAAGCCCTTTATCCATTGTAAAACGTTCCCTGTCCCAGTCACAGGATGCGCCAAGTCTTTTCAGCTGATTAATTATTGCTCCACCGGATTTTTCCCGCCACTTCCATACCTCTTCTATAAAATTTTCCCTGCCAAGCTGATCCCTTGTCAAACCTTTTTCTGCAAGATTGCGTTCAACAACATTTTGTGTTGCAATACCGGCATGATCCGTTCCGGGCATCCAAAGAACATTAGCACCGTTAAGCCTTTGATACCGGCACATTATATCTTGAATCGTAATGTTTAAAGCATGACCCATGTGAAGTACACCCGTAACATTGGGTGGAGGAATCACTATGGAATAGGGCTTACGCTCACTTTTATCCAAAGCTTCAAAAAACCCTTCTCTTTCCCAGAATTCATACCATTTCTTTTCAATTCCTGCAGGATTATATCCTTTTTCAAGAGAATCGGAACTCATAAATTAACTCCTACGAAACATTTTAATGAAAAACAGGGGACTATTTAATAATCCCCTGTGCAATTGTTTTGACAAATCATAGCGCCTTAAACCGGCTTTATAGCTATTAATTAAATTTTTTTTCCACTTATTTTTGATTTTAACTTTTTTCCACGTCATATACTATTCTGCC
>CAZLBE010000203.1:0-4956 GCA_964557635.1 uncultured Desulfobacterales bacterium | reverse complement strand
CTTTGATTCTTTGAGACAATCTGGGCCAAATCCAGATCGGCCTCATGGCCGTTATTACAGAAATTCAGGGGTAAGGCACTAATGACAATAAGGAAAGCCTAATCCCCACAAACTATTCTTCTATACGTATAACAACAGGATCATCCATAATAGTTTCAAGGGATGCAATACCTTCTAATGCATTCAGGGCATGTTCTTCCTTTGCCATATGGGTAATCATCACTATTGGTACATATCCATTGGATCTTTTTCCTTTCTGATGCACGGTTTTAATGCTTATTCCAAACTCTCCGAGTATGCCGGATATCTTTGAAAGAACACCCGGCTGATCATCTGCCGTAAATCTGAAATAGTAACAGGTATGAATCTCTTTTACAGGCCGGATCGGAATAATTTTTATATTTGTTTCAGGACATCCAAGTATTGGTACCCGTCTTTTGGTTCCCACTATGATATTTCTTGCAATATCGGCAATATCACTTACAACTGCGCTTGCCGTTGGCATCATGCCTGCCCCATATCCGTACAGCATTGTCGGCCCCGTTGCATCGCCGTCAATTGTCACTGCATTCATTGAATTATTCACATGGGACAATGGATTTGAAAAAGGTATCATGGCAGGATGAACGCGTGCTTCGATATTTTCAGAGTTGTTTTTGCTTATGGCAAGCAATTTTATTGTGTAGCCGAATTCCTTTGCAAATTCAATATCCATAGGTGAAATTCTTGTAATTCCTTCAACGTGAATATCCTTAAGATTGATCTCCATTCCGTAGGCAAGGGATGTCAATATGGCAAGTTTGTGTGCAGAGTCAAATCCTTCAATGTCAAGGGTGGGATCTGCCTCGGCAAAGCCTTTTTCCTGTGCCTGGTGCAGCGCATCATTAAAGGAACATTTTTCATTGGACATTTTCGTTAAAATATAATTGCAGGTACCATTGAAAATTCCAGTGATTGATTTAATATAGTTGCCTACAAGGGATTCCCGCAGAGCTTTTACAACCGGCATGCACCCCCCGCAGCTTGCCTCAAAGGCAAGATCAACCTGATTCTCCCTTGCCGTTTTGACAAGCTCGTTTCCAAAGGATGCAAGAAGCGCTTTGTTAGCCGTTACAACATGCTTACCGTTTTTAAGGGCCTGTATTGTCAGATCTTTTGCAATGTTTTTGCCACCTATGAGTTCAACAATGATATCAATATCAGGATCTGCTATGAGTTTCCATGCATCTGAGATCATTACTCCCTTCTTAAGCTGAAGTCCCCTGTCTTTTTCCGTATCAAGATCTGCAATATTCTTAAGGTTAATAACCGTTCCTATCCGCGATTCAAGAAGTTTTTCCTTTTCCATCAGGAGCCTAACAACACCTGTTCCAACAATTCCACACCCCAATATTCCGACATTAATTTTTTTCATTTTCAATAACCACCATGAGGCGGATCTGGTTTTGCCCAGCAGCCTCTCAACAAATTATTAAACAAAAAAGCTGTAAATTTGCTTTCTATTTCTTATAACCGCCATGAGGCGGATCTGGTTTGGCCCAGATTCACCTCAAAAAATCAAAGATTCTGACAAAAGATGAAATAGGCGTAATAGATTACGTTCTATCTTTTATAAAAAATAACTCCTGATTCTCAATTATTGTGCACATTAAATATTGTCTCTGATAATGTTAAAATTTTAAATTCAGGTAATCAGGGGACATCCAAAAATATAATTATCATCATTATCATCATTATCATCATTTAAAATAAAAATGCAATCATCAGAATTAAGAAACTGAATACAGTATTGGAACGGCTATGTCAAAAAGGTTTTGACTTTTTTGAGAAATAAGATTATTTAAAATTAAAATTTAATCTTGATTTTTCTCAATCTCAAATTTATTTAATTTCATGGACAGGCTTAATGACAGGCTAAATTTTAATGGATTTCATAATTTGAGTTTAAGCAATTCCAAATGTTTTACAAAAAGGAACAAAGGGGAGTATTTTAATGGACGATTCCTTGACTTATGCTGATGCTGGGGTTGATATAAAAAAGGCAAATAAGTTTGTCAATACAATAAAAAAGCTCGCAAAAACGACGTCGAGATCAGGTGTAATGGGAGAAATTGGCGGGTTTGGCGGACTTTTTTCCTTAAGCCTTTCCAATTATAGCAATCCTGTGCTGGTAAGTTCCACAGACGGGGTTGGGACAAAACTGAAAATAGCATTTAAAATGGACAAACACGATACCGTTGGTATTGATCTTGTTGCCATGTGTGTTAACGATATTGTGGTTCAGGGTGCAAAGCCGCTTTTTTTCCTTGATTACCTTGCCATGGGATTTCTTGATGATGTAAAGGCCGCAAAGGTCATTGAAGGCATTGTTAATGGCTGCATCCAGGCAAATTGCGCTCTCATTGGTGGGGAAACAGCAGAAATGCCTGGTATGTATGGTGGCGGTGAGTACGATCTTTCAGGCTTTTCAGTAGGAATTGTTGATAATGATAAAATTATAGACGGATCTGAAATAAGAAACGGTCATAAACTGGTAGGTATTGCATCCAGCGGCATTCACAGTAATGGGTTTTCCCTGGTACGGAAAATCTGTTTTGATAAATGTAAATACGATGTTGACTCAATAATTCCTGATCTTGAACATCCCCTTGGAGAAGTACTTCTTACACCGACCAGAATATATTGTTCTTCTGTGTTAAGCCTGGTGAGGGATCTTCCTATTCACGGTCTTGCCCATATCACAGGTGGTGGTATTGACGAGAATATTATAAGAATAATACCACAGGCATGTAAGGTCCTCGTACAGAAGGATAGCTGGGAAATTCCTCCGATTTTTAAGTTTTTACAGAAGGCAGGCTCTGTATCAGATACTGAAATGCACAGAACGTTTAATAATGGTATTGGCATGATTGCCGTTGTGCCTGAGGATTCTGTCCAGGATGTTATTGACAGGCTCGGTGCTATGGATGAAAAAGCCTTTGTCATTGGAGAGATAGCTTCAAGGGAAGGTTCGGAACAACAGGTCCAGTGGGTTTAAAGAGATGCAGGCCTTGAAAGGGAAAATCGTTCATGATAATTCTGGGAATTGAATCTTCCTGTGATGAAACTGCATCAGCTGTTATTGAAAATGGAAACAAAGTCCTGTCATCTGTTGTTGCGTCCCAGGTTGCTGTTCATCATAAATACGGCGGAGTGGTGCCTGAACTTGCTTCGCGCATGCATATTGAATCAATACTTCCCGTTGTTGATCAGGCGTTAAGGGAAGCTGGCATTACCATTGATGATATTGACGGGGTAGCAGCAACAAAGGGGCCGGGATTGATCGGTGCACTGCTTGTTGGATTTTCCTTTGCCAAAGCTTTTGCCTGGGCAAGAGGTATTGCTTTTGCAGGTGTTAATCACCTTGAAGGTCATTTATATTCGCTCATGCTGAACGCTTCTCCTCCTGCTTTTCCTTTTACAGCGCTTCTTGCATCCGGAGGCCACACAAATCTTTATTATGTAACATCGTATAATGAATTTGAACTCCTTGGGCAGACCCGTGATGATGCTGCAGGAGAGGCCTTTGACAAAGTTGCAAAAATGCTTGGTAAAGGGTATCCCGGCGGTGCTGTTATTGAAAAACTTGCATTGCAGGGTGATCCTGATTCCATAAAATTTCCAAGGAGCTTTCTTGATAAAGATGGCTTTGATTTCAGTTTCAGCGGGCTTAAGTCCTCTGTGGCAAGATATATTAAAGAGCATAAAAATGCCCTTGATGCAAAAAAAACAGCTGATATTGCAGCAAGTTTTCAAAAGGCTGTCATTGATGTATTATCCTTTAAATTAATCAGGGCGGCATTAAGTAAAAAATGTTCACGTATAGCCCTTGTTGGTGGCGTATCTGCAAATTCTTTTCTTGCAGATGAATTGTCAGCCCAGGCCTTAAAGCATGGCATGAACTTTTATGTTCCTGCAGGAGAATTTTGCGGGGACAACGCTGCAATGATAGGTGCAAGGGGTTATAGACTGATCAAGGATGGTAAGTTGTCCGGGCTTGAAGATGATGTTTTTTCAAGGGTAAAAAAGGCATAGGTTGAATTGAATTTTGAAATTTATTTGTCAAAAACTGTGCTGTAGAATATTAATATTTTTTATTTTTGCCTGTTTTTTGTTTTGCATGCTTTTTCCCGGATGCAGAAAGGATAATAAAGCTCCTGCTGTTTTAAATGACTATTTGCTTAAGTGCGGCAGTATTTTAATTTCACCCGGTGAATTCAGTGAAGAACTTGAATGTGAAAAATCGGCTTATCCATATGATATCAATTCAGATCCAAAACAATATAACGGCCTTGTTCTTGATCTTGCAGCCCAGCTTTCCCAGGAACTTGTACTCAGGGCAGCCGCTGCAGAGGATGGAATCAAAGTATCTGAAAAGGAAATTGACGCTGCTGCAAAAGAGGTTAAAAAGGATTTTCCAGGCGATTCTTTTCAAAAAATGCTTCTTGAAAATGCAGTGTCATATCCAGTATGGAAGAAGCGATTAGGAATAAGGCTTTTAATTAATCGTTTTATTGAAAAGGATCTGAAGGATAAAATTGAAATAACGCCTTATGATATTGAAAATTATTATCAACTGCATAAAAAATCAGTTGAATTCCCAAAAAAGGATTTAGCACAGCATGGTCAGGATTATGGGAAACAACGGGGCAGCACAAAAACGCCTGATATTGAGGAAAAAGAGCTTCTTGTTCATTTGCGTTCACAAAAAGCAGAGGAAAAATATCCTGCATGGATCGATGTTTTGAATAAAGAATTTCCCGTTGAAATAAATAAAAAAAAATTCAGTTCTTTTCTGCAACGGCCATGAGGCAAATCTGAATTTGTCCGGATTTATCGCATGGAATCATAAGGGTATGGCAATAAAAAAAGTAGTCGTTCACAGTTAATTTGCTAACGGTCAGCGTTTACAGGGTG
>CAZLBE010000202.1:0-4957 GCA_964557635.1 uncultured Desulfobacterales bacterium | reverse complement strand
CCGATCTGGATTTGGCCCAGATTGCCTCAAAGAATCAAAGATTCTGACAAATTATAAAATAAAAGTAATAGTTTACATTTTATTTCATATAAAAGAAATGCAAATTTAAAATTAGGCTGCACAAGCCCTTGGTATAAGCGAACGTGTGCTAAGGTATAAAATGAAAAAAGCCAAAATAAAAAATAAACAAAAATAATTTCATTATTGATCACTTATTCTTTGAAATAACCTCATTTATCACCCTGGTCAGTTCAGTCCTTGTTGAAGGCTTTGTGAGAAATCCTGAAAAGCCGTAATCACGGAAATTAAGCACAACCGGATCATCGGAATAACCTGTTATGATGATGCCTTTAACATCACTGTCAATTTTACGAAGCATCTTAATTGCTTCTTTACCTCCCATTCCATATTTATTGGTCAGATCGAGGATCACCACATCAAACGGGTCTTTTGCCTCCATGGCCTTTTTGTACTTTTCAACGGCTTCTCTGCCCTCAATACAGGTTTCAACAACATAGCCCAATCTCACAAGCAGACGTCCCATAAAATTCCTGATCGATTCTTCATCATCCATGACAAGAATTTTAGTCTCACCTTTTCCATCTTTTTCTGCAGGCTTCTCTACTGAAGTTTTTTCCTTTAATTTCTCCTGGCGTGGAGATTTCTTCCTGAATACAGGCAGATAAACCGAAAAAATTGATCCTTTACCGGGATCGGATTCCACCGTGATTAATCCCCCGTGCTTTTTGATGATGGAATAACTGATTGTAAGACCTAAGCCCTGGCCTTTTACAGCTCCCATCTCTTTTGTTGAAAAATTCCGCCTCGGGGGCTCTGCGTCTTGTAATATCCTCCATACAGACAAGGATACGCTTCTCCCCGGGCAGCTCCAGCAATTCCCTGATCCGGTCTTTCAGCTTTTTCATATGTAAAGTTTCCAGTCATATAAAACCTCTTTTATGGTCCAGGTAAGCTTGCATTATCCTGTAAAGTCAGGAACATTACATACCTTACACAATTTTTCTGCATTGAAAAAATCACCCTGCATCAGGGATCATCATTAAAATAGTTACCATGGAAGCAAGAGGATGATACAATTTGGCAATTTCCTATTTATTTTTAATACTTAATCAAAAAACACTGCAGGTCAATAAATTTAAATATCATTTTTTTATCAGTAATTTATCAGGTTAAAACTGTCAATATGATCATTGGATTTTTTTAAATGAGATGGAATGCAAACCAGCAGCATTCTATTGACTTCTCACCTTCGGCCCTATATTTGTCAGAATCTTTGATTCTTAGAGGCGGCTGGGCAAATTCAGATCAGCCTCATGGCGGTTTATAAAAAATAGACCATAAATTATTATGTCTATTTCATCTTTTGTTGTGAGACGGTGAGACGGGTCTGGGCAAGTCCTGATCGGCCTCATGGCCGTTATATGGATAACAGATAGAATCTCAAATTTATTTTTTTATTCTTCAGTAAAAGCTTCTGCCTGATATTATTTCGATGTGAGGATACTGCACGAATTGATTTATTGAGGAGCTGTGCTATTTCCTTGTTTGTTTTGCCATCCTTTACAAGGGCTGCCACCTGGATCTCTGTGTGCGTAAGGTTTAAAAGCGGATCGGCGATTTTTTTTGAAAAAGGAGCGGACATCTCCTTGATACTTGATTCCAGTATCTCAAGTATATCAAGTTGACTTTTCATTGCAGCACTGCTTTTTAATTGATCCAGCAAGGGTTTTATAACGGATTTAAAACTGGCATATATATTTTCGGCAATAAAATCCTTATCTTCATCCCGTTTTTTCAGAAGCACTCTTAAAGCCGCATTAACATCTTCAAGGCGAGAGGTTCTTTCTTTTATCCTGTCTTCAAGCTTTTCATTCAAGTCTTCAAGTTTTTGATTCAATTTTTTAAGTTTTAAATCAGTTTTTTTTTCTGCTGTTACATCCCGGGCAGTTCCCACAATACCGATCATTTTACCTGTCTCGTCAATAAACGGTGCCTTGCGAACATCGAAAAAAAAAGTTTCCCTTAACATTGCCAAATTCATCAAACTGCTGTGGGACCCCTTTTTTCATGGTGATGGCATCCGAGAGTCCTGGCAGAGTTTATCAAAAGTATGCCAGTTAGGATCATCGGGATGACGAGCCCTTTTTCAGTATCCTTTGCCCAGATCATATCAGAAACCTCATCGCACATAAGGCGAAGTATTTTCAAAAGGGGCAGGCAAGTTTTAATTTCCTGTTCCAGTTCCTGAACTTTTTTCTCTAATTCTTCATACGTTGGTTTCTTGCTCATATGGAATTCCTTTGAAACGCCTCTACCAATTTCTCAACATTTATAAAATGATAAGGCAGGGTCATTTTTGACCCTGCCCTGGATTTGATGCTATCAATAAAAATGACACAGTAATTTTATTTTTTTCTATAGCAGGCTCATAAGTATTTTTGCTTTTAGTCGACGACTGGCAAAGTCAAAATCACATATTCCGATTTTCAGGGATTTCTTTTAAAAAGCATGCAGAACATATACTTTGTCCGAAAATTAGAGAAAAGATCCGACAAAGTTATTTTTTTATTTTCACAAGGTACAAAATTTCATACATCTAATCAACAAAAATTCAAATTAAAAGATATGGCCATGGCTGCAAAAGCCTTTGTAAGAGGTTATGAAACAGGCAAAAAGAAAAACGGCATCTATCTTTATTATGCTTCGATCTGTTTTGAGGATTCGGGAGACAGTAAAAATGCCTTAAAATATGCTGTATCTCTTACAAGAAAATATCCACTTGAACCAAAATGGTGGAAGGCTCTTGCCAGTCTTTATCTTAAAAATAATGATTTAAAACATGGGCTTGCAGCCCTTGTCAGCTACGGGTTTTTAACTCCCCTTAAAAATAATGAAATTTTACTTGCAACTGATCTGTATCTGTCCCTTAACATCCCTTCCATGCAGCAGCTTTTTATTATGAAAAGCTGCTGCATGGAAAAATGAATAAAAGAACAATAAATAAAATAGTATATGCCTATATGCAGACCCACGAGACTAAAAAAGCCTTGAAATGGATTGATGAAGGGCTTGCATTTTATAAATCAGATAAAGATATGCTCCAAAAAAAGGCGGCATTAAATGCCCTAATAAAATTTGAGAAATTGAGCAAACTCAAAAAATAGAATTAAGAATTTTCTATCCAACGAGAACCTTTTCCATTTTTTCCACAAGAAAGTCAATCTCTTTATCATTTATTATTAAAGGAGGGGAAATTCTTATTGTGTGACCGTGGCTGTCATTTGCCAGAACGCCAAGATCAAGAAGTTTTCTGCAAAACTCCATTGCATTTCCCTCTTTTACCTCAATACCTATAAACAGGCCTTTTCCCCTGACTTCCTTTACATGGGGTGATCTTTTTCCTATGTCTTCAAGCCTTTTTTTAAGCTTTGCACCCTGAATGGCTGATTTTTCAGCAAGATGCTCATTTTCTATGACATCAAGTGCTGCGATTCCTGCAACACAGGCAAGGGGATAACCTCCGAAAGTTGAGCCGTCTGATCCCTGTTTAAAA
This sequence comes from uncultured Desulfobacterales bacterium, assembly GCA_964557635.1. Taxonomy (GTDB): domain Bacteria; phylum Desulfobacterota; class Desulfobacteria; order Desulfobacterales; family Desulfobacteraceae; genus WGCX01. The sequence continues at coordinate 1,383 of CAZLBE010000202.1, read as the reverse complement.
ATCATATCCATTAAATAAGCGTTAGTAATAAAAACAGATAAAGGCAAAACCCCGCCTGAAATTGCCTTGCCAAGAATCAGTCCGTCGGGGATCACATTTTCATGCTCAAAGGCAAATCTTTTTCCTGTCCTGCCAAGCCCTACCTGAATTTCATCAAATAAAAGCATAAGATCATTTTTGTCGCTTAATTCACGCAAGCCCTTGAGAAAACCCTCTGGGGGTACATTCATTCCACCCTCTCCCTGCATGGGCTCAACAAGTATTCCGCAGGTGTTTTTATTAATCGCCTTTTCAACTTCAGCAAGATTTCCGTATTCAACGGCAACAAACCCAGGGGTTAAGGGACCGAATCCCTGTTTGTATTTTTCAGTTGTTGAAAATGAGATTACAGTTGTCATCCTGCCGTGAAAATTATTTTTAAAAACTATAATTTCCTGTTTACCGTCCGGAATGCCCTTTGATTTCCATCCGTAGTATCTTGCAGCTTTAATGGCGGTTTCAACGGATTCAACCCCTCCGTTCTTAGGAAGGACCTTGTTTCCATTTTTGCCGAAACGCGGTGCAAGCTGTGGTGCAAATTCAGCAGCCCTTTTCAAAAAAAGTCCCAGAGAATCCGTGTAAACAACATTTGAAATTACAGAACCATAATTATTATTTAATGCATCCACAACGGCTTTTACAATCTTTGGATGGTGATGTCCGGGATTTGCTGCAGAATATGCTGCAAGACAGTCAAAATATTTTTTACCATTAATATCAGTGAGCCAGCAACCTTCAGATTGCCGTACCACCATATTAATTCTCTCATAATGGTGTGCACCGAAAGTTTCTTCATATTTGACTATGTGGTCATCACCAATCTGTGAAAATCCTTTTGAATCAAACACTTTCTCTGCATTTAACATAGCCGCCTCCTTATTTTTGTATTGTTAATCAAACCTGAATTTCTTGCGTTTGCATGTGCATTTTTAATTAAAGTTTTTTAATGCAAATAAACTGTTGCTACCATAGTAGTAACTATAAGGAGAAAAAAAGCTAAAGTCAATGATATTTTTAAAAATCTACATAACATATACCAGGAATGATTCATGAAAAAATTTGTATTACAAAAAAACAATAAGCCATAAGCCAAAAGGAAGGGGGCTTTTAAAAAATGTGCGTAAATTACTACGTCTATTGGCTACGCGTCTACAACCCATTTTTTGTCAAAATCTTTGATTCTTTGACAAATCCGGGTACATCCAGATCGGTTCTCATGACAGTTTTATAATGAAGGGTAAAATCAAGACAGGAAAAATGCTGAAGAATGGTTTTGCTATAAAGCTCTACAGTCAGGTGTGTGCGCGCTGAATAATGATTACGCCTGAAAGAGACAGAACCATG
>CAZLBE010000201.1:0-4969 GCA_964557635.1 uncultured Desulfobacterales bacterium | reverse complement strand
TTTGATGAAAAAATAATGTTTGATCATTATAGAAAAGAAAACGACAGAACCGGGATCTGTTCACTGTATATAAACAAAATGATCCTGTGTTATCTGTTCCATGATTACAATAATGCCGCCCAAAACGCCCGCAAAGCGGAAAAACATATCATAGCACTTACTTCCCACGTGTCCATTCCTGTTTTTTATTTTTATGAATCCTTAAGCTTTGCAGCGTTGTTTGACAAAGAATCAAATTCAGAAAAAAAAAGGATAATAAAAAAAATTGCACAAAATCAGAAAAAAATGAAAAAATGGGCAAATAGTGCCCCATCAAATTATCTTCATAAATGGTGTCTTGTTGAAGCACTTTTTCTGCATCTTTCAGGAAAAAACGATAAAGCCGCAGTGTTGTATGGTAAAGCCATAAAGGGTGCTGAAAAAAATCAATATATTCAGGAAGAGGCCATTGCAAATGAACTTGCAGCTGTTTTTTACCTGAAAAAAGGGAATGTAAACAGGGCAGAACACCATATGGCAGAGGCAGAATACTGCTATGAAACCTGGGGCGCCAGGGCTAAAGTTCATCACCTCCATAAAGAGTACCCATCTCTTTTATCAAAGGAAATCCTGTTAGGGGAAAGAAAGGGCAGGGCTTATTCCGGGATTGGTTCAGATATGGTTTTTGATGCTAATGTTAACAGAAATTTACCCAAGGTCTCAGTCACCACAAGTACAACATTAATGGATAAGGGACAGCTGGATTTAAATTCTGTATTAAAGGCATCACAGATCATTTCAGGAGAGATCAGGATTGAAAAACTCATTGCAAGCCTCATGGAAATCATTGTGGCCAATGCAGGTGCTGAAAAGGGCTTTCTTATCCTGAAATCCAATGGAAAAATGAGGATTGAAGCCAAGTACACAGCCCGTGGTGAAAATGCCATTGTCATGGAACCTGTTGCCCTTGAAAAAGCATCAGATATTGCGAAAAATATTATCAATTATACAATACGTACAAAAAAAAGTGTTGTGCTTGGTGATGCTGTAAATAAAGGTGAATTCACAAAAGATCCCCATATTATTAAGAACAGGGTAAAATCGATTTTATGTGCTCCTCTGCTGTACCAGGGAAAATTAAACGGTGTCATATATCTTGAAAATAATATAGCTTCAAATGCTTTTACCGATGACAGACTTGAAATCCTTTTTCTGCTGTGTAATCAGGCAGCCATTTCCCTTGAAAATGCCAGGCTGTATAAAAAACTGCAGAATTACACATCAATCCTTGAAGAAAAAGTTAAAGAAAGAACAATAGAATTGGAAAAATCCATTAAAACCATTAAACAGGCTCAAAAGCAGTTAATTCAGTCGGAAAAACTTGCTGCCTTAGGGAATCTTGTTGCAGGTGTTGCCCATGAAATAAACACTCCCGTAGGTGTCAGCATGACTTCAGCCTCATTTCTCAAGGACAAAACAGATGATTTTATTGATAAACTTCAATCAAAAACACTGACACGTTCCCATGTGAACAGATACACGGAAATTGCCGGAAAATCAACGGATCTTATCATGAAAAATTTGACAAGGGCAGTAAAGATCATCCATGGATTTAAGCAGGTTGCAGTTGATCAGACAAGTGGAAAACGCCGGGAATTTAATTTAAAATCATATATAAATGATATTCTTGCAAGCCTTGAACCTGAAATAAAAAAAATAAATCCTGAAATCATAATCAACTGCCCTGAAGACTTGAATTTTGTAAGCTTTCCAGGGGCCATTTCCCAGATCGTCACAAATCTTGTCATGAATTCTATGATCCATGGATTTGATGTAAATAATAAAGACTGCAAAATCATATTTGACATAAAATACAGCAATGATAAAATCATCTTTTTATATAAAGATAATGGAAAAGGCATTGAAAAAGAAAATATAAAAAAAATATTTGAGCCGTTTTTTACCACAAAAAGAGCAGGGGGCGGCAGCGGACTTGGAATGCACATTGTTCATAATATAGTAACAGGAACACTTGGCGGCAGTATTTCATGCAAAAGCAAAAATGGAAATGGTGTTGTTTTTAAAATAGTTTTACCATTTCTATGAAAAAATTTCATTTAATGCTTTTTAAATATTAGATTCATGGAGAAGCGCAATGAGTGCTGACAACAGTTCTGACAAAGAAATGTTTTTCATGGACGAACTGCCCGATGAAATGGAATCTACGGGGGAAATGGACCTGCATACAACAGCAGGAGAAAAGGTCCTGTCTGCAACAAATAAACCGTCCGGGGAAAATATTGTTTTGACAAAGCAGGCTTCTACAGAGCGAGACGCTGATTTTAAGAGTACATGGAAAATTATGATTGTGGATGATGTAGAAGATGTCCATGATATCACCCGCATGGTTTTGGAAGATTATTCTTTTAAAGGAAGAAAAGTTGAATGTATAAGTGCATATTCAGGAAAACAGGCGGCAGATCTCATGGCTCTTTATCCTGAAACTGCAGTAATGCTGCTTGATGTTGTAATGGAAACAGACCATGCAGGTCTGGATCTTGTGCGTTATATCAGGGAAAAGTTAAAAAATAATTTTGTCCGTATTATTCTAAGAACCGGCCAGCCCGGCCAGGCACCTGAAGAAAAAGTCATTCTGGAATATGATATAAATGATTATAAAACCAAAGAAGAATTGACCAATAAAAAACTATATACATCCGTTACTGCGGCCCTTCGTGCTTTTCATGATATGAGAACAATCGAAAAAAATCGACAGGGTCTTAAAATGATTATTGATGCAACCTCCGATTTTTTTAAATTTTCTTCTCCGGAGCAATTTGCAGCAAGCATATTAAACCAAGTTACGGCAATTTCATGGATTAAAGAAGATGCCCTTTTTCTTGTAAAATATGATATGAATTCAGAAAAATTAAACACTGTCACAGACAGGAACCATACCGCCTGTAATGTAAACTTGCAAAAGGATTATTACATACTTGCAGGTACGGGAATTTTTGAAAAAAGCGTGAATAAAGGCATCAATAATATAGGAGATGATCTTATTATTGACGGAATCAGACAGGCGATAAAACAGAAAAGAACTTTTTTCCAAAAGGATTGTTTTATCTGCTATTTTGCAATCTGCAATGATATGGAAATCATACTCTGTTTTAAAAATACCCGGACATTAAACAATACTGATCACGGTTTGATTGATATCTTTTTATCCAATCTTGCCCTGGCTTTTGATATATTTTACCACAGGTTGAACCTTGAAAATCTTGTAAAACAGAGGACATCTCAATTAAATCTGGAAAAGGAAAAAGTCGCCAAGGCCCAGTGTATACTGTCCAAATATGTTCCTGTACAGCTTGCAGAAAAAATTCTTGCAGGAGAGATAAAAGATGTTTGGGAGCATTCAAGAAAAAAACTCACCCTGTTTTTTTCAGATATTAAAAATTTTACCGGCACAACCGAATCCATGGAACCTGAAGATATGGCGTGTCTTCTTAATGAATATTTAACGAGAATGTATGATATAGCAAGAAAATTTGGAGGTGTTGTTGCAAATACCAATGGGGATGAGTTATTTATTTTTTTCGGTGCATCGAAAAAATTTACCCCAAAGGAAGATGCTGTCCGCTGTGTTAATATGGCTGTGGCCATGCAGAAAAAAATGGCAGAACTTAAAGACAAATGGTTTAATGAAGGCATATGTGAACCCCTGCAGATCAGATGTGGTATAAATACAGGCATGGTAAACGTCGGCGGTTTTGGTTCAAAGGATCGTAAAAATTTCACTGCAATGGGCATGCAGGTAAATCTTGCATCCAGGTTGGAAACTGCAGGCAGACCTGGTGGAATTCTTATCAGTCATTCTACATGGGCCCTTGTAAAAAATGATTTTGACTGCAAATCCAGGGGGGAACTTAAGGTTAAGGGCTGTTCCCATCCTGTTATTGCCTATGATATTGTTTTTTAATCGGTAAGCGTTCCAAGGGCACTGCACACCTGCAGCGCTGGCTTTGCACTTGAGGTACATTAGTACGTCTTTTTGCCCGCTGCCTTGCATCTGCAGCACAGTAGTCAACGCTTACAGTTAGCGAATTGAATGGAAATACTTACTATTCGTGAATTAATTGTGAACGGTTACTTTAATCGTTTAAAGGTGGTGTTTTTTATGGAACATGAATGCACAGGAGTAATACTTGCGGGAGGCAGAAACAGCAGGCTTCCCGGAATTAAAAAGACTTTTCATGAGATCAACGGAAAAAAAATCATGGATATAATATATGAACTGTTTTCCTCGATTTTTGATGAAATAATAATAGTGACAAACGAACCCCATGAATTTACAGAATGGGATGGACTTATTGTAAGTGATATTGACCAGTCAAGATGCTCCCTTTCAGGAATTCATGCAGGTCTTTATTATTCATCGAAAAAACATATTTTTGTGTCTGCCTGTGATACTCCTTTTTTAAAAAGAGAATTGATTATTTATATTTTATCTCAGATTAACCCTGAATTTGACGTGATCATTCCTGAAACAGAAGATGGATTTGAAGCCCTTTGTGCAGTTTATTCAAAGGACAGTCTTCCCGCAATTGAAAAAAATCTTCAAAACAGGGTATACATGGTTAAAAAATTTTTTAAAAAAAACAGAGTAAAAGCGATCTCTCAGAAAAAAATTAAAGAGTTTGATCCTGACATGAATTCTTTTTTTAATATTAATACACCTGAAGATCTTGAAAAAGCAAAAATGATGTTTTTAATCCGTGGCTAAAAAGGACAATTAAACAATTTTTTTCGTATACAGCTATAGCAATCCGCTTTTGTCACTGAATTCGATCATTCTACGAATAAATTGAGTCCTGCCGCTTGCGTAATTTGGACCATTATCAAGGTTAATCACCAACTCTTTTATGTAAAAATATCCGGCATCCTTCATATTATACCAAAAGTAGTTGACACTTTTTTTGAAAACTTT
>CAZLBE010000200.1:0-4980 GCA_964557635.1 uncultured Desulfobacterales bacterium | reverse complement strand
CATTTCTTCTTTTCTACTCTGATAAGATCAACTAATTTTTTGCAATCAGGGCTTTCATTTGCATACCAGGTCCAAACATTATTTAGCATTTTTTTAGATTCAGCAATATTTGCAGCATCCATTGTGACAAACTTCACACCTTTTTGTATGCACCATTTTTCACTTTTCTTTTCATAATTTGGCCAGTATTCTGTACTTGCCCATCTCCCCCATTTATGGGCTACTTTTACAAGTGTATCCTGCAACTCCTTTGGTAATTTTTCAAAGGCATTTTTATTAATCCATAAATCATCGGCCCATGTGAAAACAGGTGGTTTTGTAAAAGTCTTGGCAACTTCAAAGAATTTATAATCTTTTAGACCATAGGCATAAAAGAGCAGAGCATCCACTGTACCTCTCTGCAGTGCAGGATATACTTCTCCGGTTGCCATGGTAACCGGGCATGCTCCCCAGGCCTTTGCCACCCTTGTGCAGACACCACCTGCAGCCCTCAGTTTAATATTTTTCAGTGAAGCAATGGTTTTGAATTCTCTGTTACCTCTCCCTATGATTCCAGAACTTCCGCATATAACATTGGTAAGAAAAACAGCATTGGCTTCTTTAAGATAATTTTTTGCGATGATTTCATGGAATTTGTTATTCCCATTCATATAGTCCCAGAATTCAGCCCGGTGTCCAAGAGAAATATATGGAAGCCAATCAACATCTCCCTCGGGAACCATACCATGGTAATAAGCACCGCAACTTGCCAGCATATCAATTGTGCCATTTTTCAAACCATCCAATGCTTCAGCTCTTCCTATCAGCTGACTTGCAGGAAACACTATAAGTCTTATTCTGCCATTTGATTCCTGTTTGAGCATTTTAATAAATTTTTTGTAAGCCTTATATTCAGGATGTTTTGTATGCCAGGCCATTTGAAACTTTAATGTGTATTTTTTTGCACATTCTGCTTTACTGAATATCCCACCTGAAAAGATAAGTATCGCACCAAAGGCTACAGTTATTAGACTCGTCAAAGCAATCTTCCTCATTTCTGTCCTCCTAAAAAAATTATAAATTAATTTATTATGAAACTCCTTCAAAGTACCATTACTTACAGGAATTGGTTTTGCGCCTGTGCGTGCCATTCTTTATTGATAATTGCAGGCATTTTCAACTTAAATTGAATTTATGATACAAGCCTGCACACGGTTTTATGTTTTACAGAATAAGATGCTGTGGGTCACATTTTTCCCTTAAAATATGCAGTTCATCGGAACTTGGGGGCTCTATTTCCTCTGCCATGGAAATATCAACTGAAAATCCCATGTTCTCAAGAATTGTTTCTTTTTTTATACCCGGGTAATACCCGTGCAGGTACATCTCCTTTGTATTGTCATGAAAACGCATAACAGCCATATTTGTAATAATGGCCTCTGGGCCTCCGGGAAAAAGCCCCGCATCTTTTCTGCCGTCAATTCCGTTAAGATGGCCGGGACTTGTCAGATAATCCAGTTTCTCAACAAATTTTCTCTTTTCATGCTGCATGAAGATAATACTTCGCGGAACAAAAGATGCTACATCGCATGCACCTCCGCTTCCTGAAAAACGGACATCGGGGCTGAAATAATCACCAATAACCGTAGAGTTGATATTCCCGAATATGTCAATCTGAGCAGCACCAAGAATACCTATTACATGCTTTCCTGTAATCCTGTTCTGCATTGTTGCAAAGGTATCAAGGAGCCCCCCGTTAAAAGATGACCCGTACATAACACGGGAATCTGCCACTGACATGGGTATTTCATCTAATTTCGCATCAATAGAGCCGGTTTCAAAAAATATTATACTTTCCGGAGCATTTATATTTTTTGCCGCCATCGCTGCCAGCATTGAAATTCCGGTACCGCAAAACACTATATCTCCATTTTTAATCTGTCTTGCTGCTGTTATGGTCATCATTTCTCTTGAGGTATATTCCATTTCTAACTCCTTTTTTAACCGTTCACAGTCAATTCACGAATAGTAAGCGTTTACCTGCTTTTTTAACTTCTAATCAGATCTGCAGCATAACCGGTGGATGAATTCGCCTTGATGGCTTTGATTCGCTTTTCTCCAATTAAATTGATCAAATCTTCATGAGCCTTGATTTTATAAATAAATTGTTCAAGATATTTTTTGTACAACTTGTCTTCCTTGGCGCTTCGGGCATAGTCATTCAAGTAAACAGGATCATAATCGTAATATTTATAACAGGCAGTGGGATAGGCACCATGTGGGACATGTACTACAGCATCTACATTTATAAAGGGAATTTGATTCTGATCGGGATTTATCCTCAGCTCATCAGTCTCAGCGAGCTCCTCGCAGGTCAGAATAAGGTGTTTTGCTGATTTTGCCTGTTCAATATCTGCAAAACTCAAACCCATTATTCGTCCTGTACCCTGTTTATCTGCCTTCTGAACATGGATAATTGTAACATCGGTATTGATTGCGGGTACCAGAACAACTTTTGCTATATTCATCCAGTCTCCAAAGGGATTGTCCATTTCAATCAATTTTTTATCCGGAATTTTGGGATCCTCCAGCCTTATTTCTTTTGAAAAACCCCATTTGTCAATAATATCCGTACCAAAGGAAGAACATACAGGAAGAAAAGGTATTCCCATCGCCCCTGCAAGAAACCTCAGTGTCATCTGATAATTGGTGTAATCTTCAATCTTAATGGTACCTTCCTGTACAGCTTTTTTAAAACGAATACAGGTCGCTGCAAATTTTCCGTTTCCTCCATAGGCGATCTCTATTTTTTTTACACATCCTGCTCCAATCAGCTCATCTACTCCCTGACCATTTGAATGTGCATATAAATGAAGATTTTTAATTTTCTGACGAATAATCTCATAAACCGCTGCCATGGGATTTCTGCTAATGGTAAATCCCCCTATGGAAATATGGCTTCCATTTTTTACATACCTATGAACGGCTTCTTTAAGGCTCATTATTTTATTTTGCTTAAAATTCATTGAATTCCTCTATTATTTATGACTTAGTTTATTGTTTCGTATTATAAGACAGCGTTTCTTTATAAGCCTTTTTTGCTAATACTATAAAAAAAATATTAAGTCAATATTTTTTATTTTTTTTTATGGTACAAAAAGGTTTAAAAAAATAAAGAATGACAAAAAATATTAAAGTATACTTTGATTAATTAATACAAAATATATTATTTACAGAAAAGGAATATGGGTTTATCAGGCAGAATTCCACAACAAAAAAATATGCCCTTGGAAATGTATATTTCTCTTTTTTCCGTTCCCTGCAGAATGAATATCCAGTCACCAGGCTTTCCATTACATATATGAAACGCCTTTTATCAAGGACACAGGAAACAGTACATTTAAATGTGATAGATACAGACGGGTTATCACGTATATGCATCAATTCCCTTGAATCATCCCGGGAATTGAAAGCAAGTCAGGCCATTGGAACCCGTGCTCCGCTCTATGCAGGTGCAACTTCCAAATGCCTGCTGGCCTTTTCGTCAAAAAAATTCATTGAGAATTACATGGCAGATATAGAACTTACCCCGTTAACCGAAAATACTATCATTCAAAAGGATCAACTTCTCCATGAACTGGCCATGATCAGGGAACAGGGTTATGCGTCAAGTATGGCGGAAACTACCCATGGACTTGGAGCCTTGAGCGTTCCTGTGTTTACCTTCAGCAATGGGAAATCACTGTTAGCTGCGATAAGCCTTGCAATACCTGAAATAAGGTTTAATAATGATGAGCACCGCAGGATGTGCATAGAGCAACTGCTTCTTGTTTCAAAAGAATTTAAATTTTAATTTATGTGTATGTTTTATGACAGCGGATTTATATGATCCGATAATTGATGAAATTGTATTTTACCCTGGTTTTGAAAATAATTTTTTCCAATTAATTGTTGTTGGGGGAAAAAATTCCCCACCCCACAAGACAGCTTGTTGCCGTTGCATACTTAACCGTTCTTGCAAGATACGATGAATTAAAACTTCATATTCATGCAGCCTTGAATATGGGTTGCTCAAAGGAAGAAGTTGCAGAAGTGATTTTTCAGATGTTTTTTCCATTCTCTACACCGATAAAATTCAATGTGGTATGGACTGTAAACAAAGGGAAAAATATTGCCATGAAAATGATATTTATAACAGGAATCATACTGATTAAAGCTGGCAGAATTCCTATACGGACAGATATGCTGTAATGGAGAAGTATCCAGTTTATTTTTTTCTTTAACGTCCAATGCCTGTTGGAAGCAGGATAATCAATAAACATCAGGGCAGAATAAAAGACATACAACAGGAATACAAGCACCTGACCGACAATGGGAATGAAATTGACTGTCAAAGCTACAACGGTTACAAGGATGCCTATTAAGCCAATTTTGATTCCTTCCCATAAATCGCTGCAGAACATGGATATTCTGTAAGATATGGAATTTGCTTCATCTGTTTTTATCCCGGAAGTATGATTTTTTCCTTTGGAAGTATGAATTTTTTCAACTGATCCGCTTAAAAAAATATAACCGGGCGTTGTAAGACAATAAGATAACAGGAAGGCAAGATAAAATGAGGCAATTCTTGTGATAATAAGAAACAGGTATTTCATCACCACCCATCCCCAGCCGGTCAGCCATCCCAATATGCCCGAAATATCGGGCGGCCTCTGAAAAAAATGACCGGTCAACCCGTTAATAAATTTTATTGCTTCAAGGTAACCTATCCAGGTAAGAAGTCCTGTGATCAGTATGAGAATCATACTCCAACCGATAAGGCGCATATGGCGAAATATAAAGGACACAGATGAAAGCAGAGAGGTATGCTGTGTATTATAATCAGACATATTTTACATCCTTTTTTTGTTTAAGTTTTCACTCAAAAATGCCCACTTAAAAATAATTACAAATAATTTTACATTTTTTAACACAGATTCATTTTGCAGTGCCTACCACAAA
>CAZLBE010000199.1:0-4982 GCA_964557635.1 uncultured Desulfobacterales bacterium | reverse complement strand
AAATAAATAGAAAACTAATAATAAATAAAATTGAAGAACTATTTGATAAAAAAACAGGGCTTATCCTTTTATTAATTTGTATTGTAGCTGTACTATCATATATTTTGTTTCTTCAGATAAAATCCGATGATATTCCCCAATTAAATAAAAAAATCGGGGAAAATTTTATAAAAAATAAAAACCCCATTGTTTGCTGTAGTAATGTACAGGACATCTATTTTCCCGATATTGCGGTTACTCAATTATCGAGTTAAATCTTCAATGTCTAATAAAAATTTGATAATCGAGTGTTAGATATTTGTGAACATATTTTGGGCAGACAGGGACTCTATAATCACCAGATATTTCAAGTAAAAAGCGGATAAAAATTTTATGTTTAAAGATCAGAAAGAATATTTATTGCTTTTGCACATCACTTCAGATTTAATATGCTTGTTTATTGTGTACTGGCTTATCATACCTTTTTTTTTAAAAATCGCGGGCTTGTTCCCTTCCTCTTTTTTTTCAACAATTATTTTTGAAAATAATTTTTGTTGGCATGACTGGTATCTTAAATTATTTCCCGTGTTTATTTTTATCCCATGTTTATTCATGCTTGCTTTCCGGGGATATCGAAAAAAAGGAGTACAAAGAAAGAGAACAATGCTGTACCAGACAGGCATCATATGGCTTGCATGCATACCGGTATTGGTTTTTTTATTTTGTTTCACCTTGCACTTAACTTTTAAAGAGAGTTTTGCCTTAACTCCTCTTCCATCCTTTTTTTTATGGATTATTCTGATATTGAACAGGCTTCACATCTCTTTTTCCATAAAAAAAGGCTGTTCAAACGCCAATATCATACGACATATTCTCATAGCAGGCACAGGAGAAAATGCCATATCAACAGCAGAACATATAAAAAATCATCCTGAATATGGATTGCGCATAACAGGCTTTCTGACAGATAAAGATGATGATATTGGAAATAGCATTGCCAATAAAAAAATTTTAGGCAAAGTACTGGAACTTACCAGAGTTATTCATGATAATTATACAGATTGCGTTTTATTTCCGGGCGATGGCGAATACTCCGGATATTCTAAATTTCTTGTAAATACATGCTCTACTGTGGGACTTGATTTTGCTGCAGCAGAATTAAAACTGCCTTCAGATGTGGCCATAAGTACTCATGTTTCATCGGAATCAATTGGAAATCTTCAGCTTAAACTTTTTAAATTTGTTTACCGTAATCCTCGGCTGTCTTTTTTAAAACGTGTTTTTGATTTTATCATTTCCTGTGTTTTAATATGTTTATCAATACCATTCTGGATTGTCATTCCAATTGCAATAAAACTGACATCTCCGGGACCTGTGCTGTACCGTCAGATACGTGTTGGAAAGTATGGGAAAAAATTTATTTTGTACAAATTTCGTTCCATGATTGATAATGCTGAAATGCTGCAGGAAAAGCTAATATCACTGAATGAGATGGACGGACCTGCTTTTAAAATTAAAAATGATCCCCGCCAGACCATTACCGGCAGATTTTTAAGGAGAACAAGTCTTGATGAGCTACCCCAACTCTGGAATGTATTTAAGGGTGATATAAGTATGGTCGGGCCAAGGCCTGCGATTGAAAAGGAAGTTCGCCAGTACAATATATGGGAAAGAAAACGCCTTTCGGTGATTCAGGGAATAACTTGCTTCTGGCAGGTCAGCGGACGTAACACCATTAAATTCGATGAATGGATGAAACTTGATTTAATGTACATTGAAACATGGGATATTGCTCTGGATTTTAAAATTTTTTTAAAAACTATCCCTGCTGTTTTATTAAAAAAAGGAGCATATTAATTCAATGACACGGATAAAAAATATAAGCATGCAATACTTAAAGAAAATTGAAATGATTTTCGAAAATATTATTCATGCCCTGTCCGGCTTTAACCGGAAAAAAACTCATGAAAAATATCATACAGGCATGACATTATACAATAAAAGAAAATTTGCCGAATCCATTGAATGTTTTGAATATCTGATTAAAAATAAAACCATATCCGACTCAATGGAATATGACCTCGCCAGGTTCTATTATAGTCAGGCACACAGGAATCTTGGTATTATTGAATTTTCAAAAGGCAATAACGAGACGGCACTGACCCATTTTAAAACAGCACTGAAGTTTAATCCGGAGCATAATGACCTGAATTATTTCATAGGAATATGCCTTAATAATAAAGGTGATTTCAAGGAAGCCATTAAAGCTTTTAAGAAACTTCAGGCCATAGATCCTGATAATATTCCAAATAAATTAAAAATAGCTATAATTTTTTATAATCTCGGTATGTGGCATAATGCTGAAAAAATTCAAAAAGAAATATTAGAAAAAAACCCTGGGTATGCTGATGTCCATTATTATCTCGGACTCAGCCTGATATGTCAGGGAAAGGTGGAAGAATCCATTGAATCTTTTAACCATGCACTGAAAATAAATCCATCTTATATAAACGCAAAACTCAAACTTGGAATTGCCCAGGCATGTATTGGTAAATTTGATGACGCTTTTATAAATTTGAACACTATTATTAAAACACATCCTGATTATGCCGATGTATATTATTTTGCCGGTCTTATTAAATATGAAATAAATGAAATGGAAGACGCCATGGAATATTTTAATAAGGCTGTTGACCTTAATTCTAATTTCATAAAGGCAAGGCTGAAATTGATAATGTGCTGCTGCAAGGCGGGTAAGATCAATAAAGCAAAAAAACTGATCAAAGAATTCATACTTTTGTACCCTGATTATAAAGAGCTTAAAAAATTGATCTTAATTGAGGAACATATCAGTGAAGCAATAGAATCCTCAACAGATACCGGAGATGACATTTTAAAAAATTATATCACCATATGCGACAAAGAAAAACTTTCCCCCGAATTATACAATGAATTTCATAAGGATTTACACATTATACCAAGCTTTTCTGAAATTATTTCATTATTTACTAATTTCAAATATGCTCAACAGGAGCCTGAAATTCCAAAAGTAATGATCCCGCTTATATCTGAGCATATTCATAAAAACCCCACATATCCTGACCTTTATAACAGCCTGGGATTACAATATCTTTTTATTGATGAGCCGGCAAAAGCTGAAACAGCTTTTTCCAAAGCGGTTAAACTGAATTCCGGCTATGTAAGTGCACATATCAATTTATTAAAAACCCTTCATAAAAATGGTAAATACGAAGAAGCCTATGAACATGGAAAAATATTATTGTCAGCCGGCATCTTTTTTCCGGATGTATTTAATACAATCGCTGAAAATATGTTTGCCCTGAAACGTTATGATGAAGCCCTTGAAAATGCTGAAAAGGTTCTCAAAATAAGACCATCCATTAAAGTTGTGCATTTACTTATTGCACGCATATATGAAAAACAGAAAAAATATGACCTTGCAATTAAGGAAATTGAAAAATGCCTTGCAGAAGACATAAATGCAGACCTTGCAGATAAAGCAGAAAAAATGCTGAAGCAATTTAAGGCAAAAAGATAACCATTTAACGGTCATAAGGCCGATCTGGATTGGCCTCATGGCGGTTGTATAAAGAATATTGCGAGGAGGAGCCGGATTTGCCAGGCAGCCTTTATTATGTAAATATCAAAAATTGTTATAAAAAAGGGTAGAAGGGGTATCATGAGCACAGGGAAAAACATTCCTGATCCGTGGAAATTCAATTCACCGGGTAACATACAAATTATTGATGTAAGGTCTGTAAATGAACTGAAACAATATAAAAATGACTGGAATGATTTATTGCTTCAGTCAACTGCTGCCTCTCATATGCTTTCATACCCATGGATAAGCGCATATTTGGAAACCAAGGTGTGTGTACCGGATGAAACCTGGATATGCCTGTTTGCCTATGAAAGGAAAAAACTAATCGGGGTATTGCCTTTGGTTATTAAAAAAAAGTTCAGTTTCCTTACAATGTCAATTTTAATTTTTGAAACACCATATGACGTATTTCATACAAGTTCTGTGGACTGCCTTACAATGCAGGGACACGAAGACGTGCTTGAATTGTTCATTGATTATCTGTGGCATATTCCCCGTGCATTTCCGTTTGTTCACATTAAAAAAATCCCGGGCCATTCACCTTCAATGATTTATTTAAAGAATACTGAGAAAAAAGTCTGTATCATTGCAGAAAAATCCGGTACTGAAAGGTTTCTTCCCATTTCAGGGACTTATGATGATTATATCTCCAAATTGTCCCCGAAGTTTAAAAAAGAACTAAGACGACGTAACAGGAGATTAAATGAACTTGAGGATATTAATTTTCTGCTTCGTGAAAATAAACGTTCCGTGAATGAGAATATAAAACGTCTGCTTGATATTGAAGCAAAGGGCTGGAAAGGAAGAGCGAAAACATGCGCAAAAGCAAGAAAGGGCGATGTAGATCTTCACACAATAGGAATTAAGCGCCTTAATAGATACGGTTGGATGGAGTGGGATTTTCTGGAAGTAAAAAACAAAACAATCGCTGTATTTTCTTCAAGCAGGATCAACAGCATCATCTACGGAATGAAAATCGGATTTGATGAAGATTTTAGTTTTTATACTCCTGGGAATCTTCTTTTTATGCGTATGATTCAATATGCCTTTGATTCGGGTGATGTAAATGAAATCAATTGTATGTCTGATATGCCATGGCAGAAAAGGTGGAAAATGTGCAAACGACCGCTGTTTGACTTATTTATTTTTCCACGCATTCCCTTTTTATCCAAACTGTTTGTTTTTTTACTTCGTTTACGGCAGGCCTTTAAAAAAGCAGACCATAATTTTTTTATTTCACTTTTCCGCCCTGCTTAATTAATTTTACATCAAAACATACAAAGCCCGGGCACAGAGGCATTAAGGTTATGATAAGCAAATGCGTAAACTAATTTATTTTTTAATTATTAACCGCTAAACGGGTAATAATATTCAATAATTA
>CAZLBE010000198.1:0-4992 GCA_964557635.1 uncultured Desulfobacterales bacterium | reverse complement strand
TATGCCATTATCATTTTCATAATTTGTCAGAATCTTTGATTCTTAGAGGTTGCTGGATTTTGATCCAGATCCGCCTCATGGCGGTTATAGAAATTTTTTAATAATAGCGGATGTCTCAAATGGCCTGTCTTCAAAAAGATAGTGCCCTGCATTTTTAAACAGATGCACCCTTGCATCGGGAAAGCGTTTCTTCCATTCATTTAAAAAGAAAAGATCAAAAACAAAATCTTTTTGTCCCCATAAAATCATAATTGGAAAATCTTTTAATTTATATAAATTTTCATCCACATATCTGACAAGATCATACGAAGTATCCTTTGGAGAAAGGGGGATATCCTGGACAAATTTCAACGTGGCTATTCTGTTTTTCCAGGAATTGTAAGGTGCTTTAAGGCCTTTTTTTACATCTTTTTTAAGACCTGTTGCAGTTGCCATGAAAACCGCAGAGCCTGCAAAAATGTTAAACCCTAAAACAGCTGGTATTGCAAGAAAAGTAAGCTTTTTTATCAGCCACAGCCTTAAGGGAAATCTTTTTGTTTTTGGCAAAAAAAATCCCGATGTGTTTGTTATGACAATTTTTTCAATTTTATCTAAGTTCTGCAGTGCCCATGCACTTGCTATCATTCCGCCCCAGTCGTGTACTATCAGGGTAATTTTTTCCTTAAGATCAAGAGCTTTTATCAGGGTATCAAAGTCTTTGACGCGGGTTTCAAGTGTGTAATCATACTCTCTGGCACCGGGCTTGTCGGAAAATCCGCATCCAATATGGTCCGGCACAATAACTCTGTATTGGAAAGAAAGATCCTTTACAAGCTGCCTGAAATAAAAGGACCATGTAGGGTTTCCGTGTACCATGATAACAGGCCTGCCGCAGCCCTCATCAAGATAGTGCATAAAATGGCCGTTTAAATTTATAAAATGCGGTTTAAATTGGTAAAGGTGTTCAAATCCCCTTGTGGAGGTTATTTTATTGTTGATTGTCCTTTCCATCACCATTCAACACCCATCATAAGGCAGTTAAGGCCTGAACCTATGCCAAGGAAACCAACATAATCCCCGTTGTTTAAAAATCCCCTTTCATCTGCAATAGCGGCGGTCATTGGAAGGGAGACTGTGCCCATGTTGCCAAGAAAGGGATAGGTTGAAAAATCCTTATTCTCATCCATGTTGATTGCATTGAGAAACATTTTCTGGTGTGTTGATCCCACCTGGTGACAGATAATTTTATCAGGTTTGTCTTCCGGGATATCAAGCTCCTTTCTTAACTGCATAAAAGTTTTCCCGGCAAGGTCAAGGCCATGCTCAAGAACAGCCCGGGCATCTGTGCGCATGGTGATTTTTGAATTAACCGGCATGCCGTGTTCCTCAAATGTCCACCGGCACAGTTTATGATATCTGTTAGCGTGCCTTACAACGCTTCCGTCAATGCGGTGGAGACCGGTTTTATCTACATTACCGGTTTTATCCAAATTAAAGGACCCGTCTGTGAGAAGCACTGCAGCGGCTCCGGAGCCCCCTGTCATGGTTGCTATGGTTTTTTTGTAAAATTCAACGCTTTTTGCTTCGTTGATCTCATCGATTGTGGATTCAACAATCTGTCTTGCAGTCTCACAGGAGACAACGAGACCGGCTTTTATATTACCCAGCTCAATTTCGTTTGCCACCTGTACCATGCCCGTTATAACGCCGAGGCAGGCGTTTGAAACATCGTAAACATGGGCTGAAGGGCTGATTTTCAGGCTGTCTGCCACGGCACAGGCAGTTGCAGGTTCAAATCCGTCCCGTCCAACTCCGCAGAAGACAAGCGCTTCAATATCATCGGGTGAAATGTCAGCCTGCATGATCGCCTTCTGTCCTGCCTTTGCAGACCCCTGGGCAAGTGTGTGATCTATGTCCCAGAATCTTCTTTCCATAATACCGGTAAGCGTTACAAGCTGGCCCGGTACAAACCCTGCTGAATCGTAAAAGGGTTTTAATTTTTCTTCAATCTCCTCTGTTGTAACAACATGGGGGGCAAGTTCATAACCTATTGAATTAATATATACTTTTTTATATCTCATTTTATTTTCGTTTTTTTTATCATTTTCTTTTTTTAAACTGCCACGAGGCTGATCCAGATTTACCCAGATTGCCTCTCAACAATAAATGAAAATAGCATAATGCCGCCATGAGCTGGCTTAATGTAAGTCGAAATTTACACGGCAATTATCAGTTTTTCCATAAACACTCCAACTCTTCCGGTAAAAGTCCCACAATTTTCATTGCCATGTCCTTATAAAAAACAATCTCATGATTGTCTGCAAACATGTGGGCATCTGCAATAACACAGGGCTCTTTTCTGTCATTGTAACCCATTTTTTTTATTTCAATTTTATATTCGGCTTTTTTTGTTTGAGGAGTTACCGGTCCGCGGCATTTAAGATCACTTTCAATGCCCGGTATGATATCGTAATACACTTCATCCCGCCTGCTTATCCATCCCATCCTCTGTGTAAAAATCCTTAAAGTGTGGGCGCAGCATTCGTACATCAGGGTGCCGGGCATCACTTTGTCATCAATGAAATGACAGGTTAAAAACCATGCATCTGGTTTTATGTCAGCTTCTGCTGCTATGAATCCTGATTTAAACCTGCCGCCGTACGGGTCAAATTCAGTGACCCTGTCAATGAGATGCATTCTTTTGCCGGGAAGCCTTAAATTCTTTCCAATAATAATGTTTTTAAAATCCGTACCAAAACATTTTTCAGCATCTCCTTTTCTTAGAGCTTCAATAAGATCATCACCATAGCTCTCTTTTTTCACGGAAACAAATGGATAAAAAACAGAATCTGATATGCCGCAGATAGATGTATCACAGAAATTTTTCCGATTTTTCTGATTTTCCCTGTTTCCATTGTTTCCATTGTTTCCATTATTGTCATCATTTCCCTTATTGGCGTGGCTTGCATGATTTCCATGATCTTCATGATCGGGATAATAGGCATGCCCTTCATGACCTGACCGGTTATTATTAGATTTTTTATGCACAATGCCAATTGAATTTTTAATTTCCTGTTCCGTGAAAAAACCTGCGCATCCGTCACGCATGGAAATTAAAAGCTCTTCATTGATATATCCTTTATAGTGAAAGAAAAAAAGGTAAATTCCTCCCTGTTTAAGAAAACGGTCAATTGTGATTCTGTACTCTATTGTTTCACCTGGAACGGGAAGAGGCCTGTGAAAGGTAATTTTTGCGTCAAGCAGCCTGTAACGCCTTTTTCCTTTAACAGCGTGGTCAATACCAAGCCAGGAACATAAAAAAAGATCTGCCTGTCCCGCCTCAATTGTAATTGAAACAGGGGCTCTGCCCCCGTCAAGATACCATGCATTTTTTTTGACATCGTGCTGTGTTACTATGATGCCCGATTCAAGGGAGAGCATTTCTCCTTTTATATCCATGATCCTGTCAACAAGCATTAATGGTTCATCGGGAAGCCTTACCCTGACAGGATATGAATCAATAATTTTAAATTTTTCTCCAAGAACTTTTCCTGCTGATCCCGTAGCAAATTCCATGCACATCTCTTTTGTAAACAACGGAATTTTCCCTGGAATATGTGTTGATGATGCGTATGAATCATGATTTGGGAAATGGCCATGACCGCCTGTATTAATCAAGCTTGCTGCTGTTTCTGCAAGGGCCTGAAACTGTTTTTCAAAGGCTTCCATGTTTTCATTTGTAAGATTTAAGAACTTTTCATGGGCTTGCGCTGTTGCCTTGGAAGAACTCTGTATTCCGTATGTAAAATCAAAAAAATTATCTTTTACAGGATTATTGTCAGTTTTTATGCCGGGGCCTGTGTGGCTAATGAGGTCTGTGTGGCTATTGAGGTTTAAGCGGCTATTATTGCCTGTATCAGCATTGGTACCTGTGTAAAATTTGGTATTTTGAAGTTTCTTGTCCCTGGTTTTTTTTGTCGTTTTTTCTACGTCATGAAAATCATTGTCCCTGTATAATTTTTTCTTATTCATAAAAGTTAAAGGCTCAAGCTGCCATCTGCCCGGTTTTAGACACAGGCAATCATGGTTTATCGGTTCTTTTTCATGGGTTTGTGATTTTTGCTGCACTTTATAGTCATCATTTGTTGAGAGACCGTCTGAAAATTTTCCTGTCCGCTCCATGGCGCTTGCAGGAAACAAAGGGGAGATGTCACATTTTACCCTGTGGCAGGCAAGCCGGGCAAGAGCCTTTATAATGGATAACTCTTCATTCTCATCTTGGGAAGAAAATGAAAATGCAGCATGATCCTTTTTTTCAAGTATTTTGTTGACAAGTCTTGTGCATGAAGATCCCGGTCCCATTTCAACAAATACTCTTATTCCGTCTTTCCATGCAGTATTTATAAGAGATGGGTAATTAAAACCATAAAGAGCCTGATTGAGAATTGATTTTGCTGTTAAATCCGTTTCAGGGATATATTTTTTCCCAAAACCGCAGGAGTAAAAATCTATATTTTCAGGTGGATTACAGGTGAATCTGTGAAGATTAAAATACTCGTCTTTAACAGATTTTGCAACTTCACAGTGCACGCTTACAACCCCGTCAAGAAACAATGCCCCGCATCCTGTATCTTTAATAAATTTTTTTAACTGGTTAAGATCACCGCCTATGATTGTTTCATTTAAAGTGTTAATAATTAAAATATAAAGCCTGTCAAAATTTTTTATTGCAGAATCTATCTCTTTTCTGCTTCTGTTTACAGCAGCCACACCCCACTGTGGTTTAACTTTGGGAGCAAGTTTCCATAGTTTTGCAGCTTCTGTAAAATCTCCTGCAAGCTTTTTTGTAAAAAGATCGGATCTTTCCATTCTTAAAAGCATTTCTTCCGGATTATCCCAGACTTTCAGGGCAACAAGGGACGATGTTTCACCCAGGCTGGGGACGATGGCAGCCCTGGGTGTTATTTTAAATTTTTCAGCACCTTTGGTCATTATGGTTTCAAATAATACCTG
>CAZLBE010000197.1:0-5037 GCA_964557635.1 uncultured Desulfobacterales bacterium | reverse complement strand
AATAGCACGGATAAAAATGAAAAACAATATTAAAAGAATAACAAATTTTGATAAAGAACATGTCTGGCATCCATACACATCAATGGTAAACCCTTTAAAAACTTATGTCGTTGAATCTGCACAAGGGGTTTACATTAAGCTTTTAGACGGAACAAGGCTTGTTGACGGCATGTCCTCCTGGTGGGCTGCCATTCACGGGTATAACCATCCTGTTTTAAATGCCGCAATAAACAGACAATTAAAAAAAATGTCTCATATAATGTTCGGAGGATTAACCCATGAACCTGCGGTGGACCTGTCCCGGCGTTTAATCGATATCACTCCTTTTCCCCTTGATAAGGTTTTTTTATGTGATTCAGGTTCGGTTTCCGTTGAGGTTGCCATAAAAATGGCATTCCAGTACTGTCTTTCAATGGGAAAGCCTGAGAAGAATCATCTTATCACCGTTAAATCAGGATACCACGGTGATACTTTTTATGCCATGTCGGTTTGTGATCCTGTTACAGGCATGCACCATGTTTTTAAAAATGTGCTGCCTCACCAGTATTTTGCCGAGGCGCCGGCCTGCGGATTTTATGAGACTTTTCAAGATAAGCATATGAGAAGTATTGAAAAGCTTATTGAAAAGCATCATAACACCTCTGCTGCGGTAATACTTGAACCTGTGGTCCAGGGAGCAGGCGGCATGCGGTTTTATTCCCCCAAATTTTTAAAGAAGCTTAAAGAGCTTTGTGCAAGATACGATCTCTTATTGATTTTTGATGAAATCGCAACGGGTTTTGGGCGTACAGGAGAACTTTTTGCCTGTAATTACGCAGAAACTGCACCTGATATAATGTGTGTCGGCAAAGCTCTTACAGGAGGGTATATGACCCTTGCCGCAACCCTTACTACTGATAAGGTGAGCAGGGCTATTTCAGAAGGAGAATGCCGCGCCTTTATGCACGGGCCGACTTTTATGGGAAATCCTCTTGCCTGCAGTGTGGCATGTGCAAGTATTGACCTTCTTTTGTCCCAAAACTGGAAGAAAAAAATTAAACATATTGAATCCAGGTTAAAACAAGGTTTATCAGAGTGTATAAATTTCAGGCAGGTAAAGGATGTGAGAGTGTTAGGTGCAATCGGCGTTGTTGAAATGAAAAAACCTGTGGAACAAAAAAAAATTCAGGAAGAATTTGTTCGCCGCGGGGTATGGCTTCGGCCATTTGGTAATCTTATCTACACCATGCCCCCATATATAATTAAGGATGATGAACTTGCCATGTTAACTGAAGCAATCACTGAAACTGTTTCCATGAATTAAGTTTACCGGTAAAATAAGGGCTTGAATTATTTATTAGCCGAAGCTTTATAAAAAGGTTAAAACAAAATGAAAGATGTACAGGAATTTTACAAAGAAAAATTAAACGATATAAAAAAGATGGATCTTTTGCGGTCGCTGAAAAAAACAGATATCCGGCAGGGCAAAACCATACGTTATAACGATAAAACATGTCTGAACCTGTCATCAAATGATTATCTCGGCCTTGCAACGAATGAGAAGCTGTGTTCAGAGTTCTATTCAGAAATGAATGAAGAAAACATGATTAACAGCTATGGTCTTGGTTCATCATCCTCCAGGCTTTTAACCGGTAATTCAGTGTTGTATGAAGAACTTGAGAACAGGCTGTGCAGGTTTTATAATAAAGAGGCTGCGCTTATTTTCAACAGCGGATATCATGCAAACACCGGGCTTATCCCTGCTTTGACAGGAAAAAATGACCTGATCCTGTCAGATTCTTTAAATCATGCAAGTATAGTTGACGGAATCCGGCTGTCCGGGGCGGAATACATAATATTCAAACACATCGACACAGGGCACATACAGACTATCCTTGAGGAAAAAAGAGATAAATATAAAAATGTTTTAATCGTTACCGAAGCTGTTTTCAGCATGGATGGAGATTGTGCCGATATAAAGACACTGGTTGAACTCAAGGAAAAATACAATGCCATGCTCTATGTGGATGAAGCCCATTCTGTAGGTGTTTACGGAAAAAATGGTCAGGGCCTGTGTTTTGAATTAAAAATCCATGACAGGGTGGATATAATCCTCGGGACGATGGGCAAGGCCATGGCATCACATGGAGCTTTTGCAATTACAGATACTTTTCTGAAAGAGTTTCTAATAAACACTACCCGCTCACTTCTCTACACAACAGCGCTTCCTCCGGTTGCCGTCAACTGGAACCTGTTTGTTATCAATCATATGGAACTATTCCATGATCAAAGGACAAAACTTTGTCGTGTTTCGCAGATGTTCAGAAATGCCCTTGAGAAGCAGGGGATCTCCTTTACAGGCGAAACCCATATAATTCCGGTAATTACGCGCAGCAATAAAAAAGCAATCAAACTTGCGCAGGCTCTTGTTGATCATGGATTCCTTGTCTTTCCCATCCGGCCTCCAACGGTTGCGGAAAACAATTCCAGAGTGAGATTTTCCTTAACATCTGATATTGAATACAAAGACATTGAAATGATTCCTGAAATCATCAGTACCTGCTTTGATGGATAATTTTTGACCGGTTTTCAGGGATAATGTTTGGAATCAGAATCAATGAAGAATCGCAGCTTCACTGACGAATAACCATGATTTTAATGGAAAGCAATCATGATTAAAGAGGTCATCAAAAATCTAATTTTAAAAGATCTGATTTTAAAGGTGAAAAATGAGGAAAGTATTTATCAGCGGCATTGATACGAATATAGGAAAAACCATTGCAACCGGCCTTATGGCAGGATTTCTTGTACAAAGAGGAGAAAATGTAATTACACAGAAAATTGTGCAGACCGGCTGCATGGAAGAATCCGATGATATCCTTGTCCACAGAAAAATGATGGGATATAATTTGTTAGATGTTGACAGGGCGAAACTTACATGCCCGTATCTTTTTAAATACCCGTGCTCTCCCCATCTGGCTGCTCATCTTGAAGGAAAAACTATTGATACGGATAGAATTGCCCTTGCAGCAAAAGAGCTTGAAAGAAAATTTTCAAGGGTTCTGGTGGAAGGGGTAGGCGGGCTTATGGTCCCGCTGAATTCCAGTATGACAGTGCTTGATTATATCAGAATTTACAATTATCCTGTCATACTTGTCAGCTCTTCAAGGCTTGGCAGTATAAATCATACTTTTTTATCCATTGAGGCACTTAAATCAAACAGGATCAGTCTTCTCGGCATTGTGTACAATAAATTCCCGGAAACTGACCCTTTTATTGTAGAAGATTCAATGCACCAGATCAAAAATTTCATGATTAAAAAAGGATATAAAGGAGTTGTCATTGAGATGGATAAAATTGATTTCTCAAATTCCGTGGAAATTGACTTCTCCCCACTTTTTAATATAAATTAAAAAATGTTCAATTCCATGTTTTTTTATATGAAACTCCTGTAAAGTTCCTTTAAAATAGGAATTTCTATATTTGTTGAGAGGCGGCAGGGCTAATCCGGATCAGCCTCATGACGGTTATAAGAAATAGATCGTAAATTATTACGTTTATTGGCTTCGCGTCTTCGGTCCTTTTTCTGTTGAGAGGAAGCTTTTCATGCACAATTTAATTATTTCAGACATTATGACAAAGTCCTTTGAGACTTTAAATCCTGGAGACAGCCTGCAAAGAGCAGCCTCACTTATGCGCAGGTCAAAACTTGACGTATTGCCCGTCATCGTTGCAGATGGACAATTAGTTGGACTGATGACCAAAGCCAATCTTTATGATGCCGTGGCAGCAGGTGAGTTGCCAGATACACCTGTGGATAATTTTTTTATTAAAAAAAATGGGCATCCTTCAATTTTAGTTTACAATTTAGCCAAATGAAAATCTAATAATGGTGATTTAAAGATAGACTATTAACATGTCGGTTTCTTTGTACGCATAAAAAAATAGTTGTTATTTCATTTAAGTGGAGACAAGAGCATTTGCTTCATATATATCAAAGATAGACCATTATCTTAATATGGAGGGAAAATGCCCTTGTCTGCAACAAATACAATAACAGGTTCACAAAAAATGGGAATAAAATTTATGCGTCGCCCCGATTTAAAGTCTTCAGATAGATTACATATTGCGACGACAGTACTATTCGCTATGCTTAACAAGCATTGGGGCACAATATCTGGTATGGCAAAACAATATGATGTTTCACGAACATTTATCTATATGTTGGCCTCTACATTAACTAAAAATGATTCTGTAATTTTTGGGAAAACAGATCAATATGCTGAGTCCAAATCTGTGGCATTTCAATATATGTTATCACTGAGGTTGGAGGGACGGTGCAGTATTCAGGCAACTTCGTCAATTATGAATCGTTTCCTGATAAGCCCTAATTCTACAGGATCAATAAGCCAATATTTGACTTATTTCGGTTCTCTATTGCCTAATACTTTATCCTCAAATAACCGCCATGAGGCGGATCTGGTTTTGTCCAGAACCATCTCACAACAAAGTATGAAATAAAAGTAATGGTTTACATTTTATTTCATATAAACAATGAAACAAAAATAGTTGTTTTTTTGAGTGATGAAATATTTTCCAAAAACACTCCTATTCTGGTCACAGTTGATGCGGATAGTTCTGCGATACTAAGAATTGAATTAGCCAACTCACGGAAAGCTGAGGAATGGAAGCATCATTGCAATAGCTCATATGCTTGGCTTATTATGGGTTGAGCGTTTGGAAAAGGCTGCATATGGTGCGATTGAAACTGAAGATAACCGTTTCAAAAATCTTGATTCCGCTCGTAGTGAAAGAGTTATAAACAAAAGAATTAATCAATTTGAGATGGCCCAAAAGACTGCTACTGAGGCGATTGAGTTGTATGAGGCCTTTCAATTTCTTTATCATTGCCTGCTTGAGCAACTTCGTATCTTTGATGCCAATGGAATATTGCGGAATCGTGAAGATGCAGAGGAAAATATTAAAATCGGCCTGGATCTTATGCAATGGCATTCGCTTAAGATTTGAGCCTATTCGTTTAAGGAATTGCAACAATAA
>CAZLBE010000196.1:0-5044 GCA_964557635.1 uncultured Desulfobacterales bacterium | reverse complement strand
CTGCGTTCTCTGCGGTGAAAATTTTTAAGTAAAAAACTTGATAATCGAGTTATATAAAATAAAATGTAAACCATTATTTTCCAATTAAATTTAATAACTTCAAAATTTCTCAATTTCTCAATTTATCTTGCCCATGTACATAAGATTATCTTCAGCAATATGAAAAAGGGTTAGAACTCATAAAAACCCGTACAGGGTTTCATTGTTATTTTCCTCAGCCGAAAATTGAACCACATGATTTTTTTTGAATTGATTTTTTTTTAAGATCCGGGTGTTCCCTGAAATAAAGTCTGTCCTTTGCAAGATGGCATTTTTTATATTTTAATCCGCTCCCGCACCAGCAGGGATCATTTTTTCTCGGTAATACCGGAGGTGGCATCTGATCATTATTTTTAAAAAGTTGACTGAACCAACCCATGTTAATTACTCCTCTGTCTAAAAAAAATTGGTAAATATTCGGCCAGCACCTCCAAAGCTGATGACTGACAACTGAGAACTGAAAACTGCGGCTTTGCCGCTTTAGATACATATAAAATTAAGCTGTAATGGCCTGAATCCCAATCGATTTTCTTATTTTGTCAATAAATGGCACAGAGTATTCCCTGGCCTTTATGGCTCCTTTTTTGAGAATTGCATCAATATAATCGGGTGATTTAATGAGTTCATTGTATCTTTCTCTTGGTTCTTTAAGTGTCTCGTTCAGATATTCAAAAAGTTCCTGTTTCATTGTGCCCCAGGCAATACCTTCTCTGTATCTTTTTTCCATTGTTTTTATTTCATCGGGTTTTGCAAATGCCTGATAAATGGCAAACAGAGTACAGGTTGCAGGATCTTTTGGCTCTTCCGGTGCAAGGGAGTTTGTCTTGATTTTCATTATTAATTTTCTGAAACGTTTTTCCGTCTCGAAAAGTGGAATGGTGTTGTTGTAACTCTTGCTCATTTTTCTGCCGTCAAGGCCTGCAAGAACGGCTGATTTTTCATCAACTAAAGCCTGGGGGAGAGTGAAATGTTCTCCATATGTATTGTTGAAACGTCCTGCAATATCCCTTGTCATTTCAAGATGCTGAATCTGATCTTTTCCCACGGGAACCTTTTTTGCGTTGAACATCAGAATATCTGCAGCCATTAGAATGGGATAGCAGAAAAGCCCCATTGTTATATCTTTGTCAGGATCATTTCTTCCGGTTTTTTCATTATTATCAACGGCTGCCTTGTAGGCATGTGCCCTGTTCATCAATCCCTTGGATGTCATACAGGATAATATCCAGGTAAGTTCCGTTATCTCCGGAATATCTGTCTGTCGATAGAAAATTGATTTATCCGTGTCAAGGCCGAATGCGATCCATGTTGCTGCTATTTCAAGGGCGGATCTCTTTATTCTGTCCGGGTCCTGACATTTGATGATTGCATGGTAGTCAGCAAGAAAATAGTAAGCCTGTTTGGTATCATCTTTGCTTGCCTCAATTGCGGGACGAATGGCCCCAGCATAATTTCCAAGATGGGGGGTTCCGGTTGTTGAAATCCCGGTTAATATATCTGCACTTTTCATTTATAATGTCCCTGAAAATTTAGGTTAAAGGTAATAATTGTATTCTATTTCAAAAGTTTAAAAAGAGGAAATTACCAGAATCCCTGTGATTAATCAATATATTTGTCCTTAAGATTTATCCTTTGCAGCCTCATCTCCGTTACTCTTTGACAAATATTCAATAACAAATTTTATTTCATCTTCCTTTGTTTCAACGAGCCCGTCAAGCCTGGCATTAAGAACAGCCCGCATGATTTTTTTAAAAACTGGGCCAGGTTTAAGACCAAGGTCGATAATGTCCTGTCCTTTAAGATGAATTTTTGTATCCTTAAGCTGTGTATAAAAATAGGAAATAGCTTTTTTTGTCCCTTCATCCTTTGCTGAAGCCATCATATACAGGATAAGTTCTGTTTTAAATATGGATAATATTGAATAAAGACCGCTGTTGGAGATATTGCTTTTTTTTGCAAGAAGACTGAGACGTTGATCTGCTTTAAGTCGATCCTTTAAAACAAGTTTTTTATTTCCCGGAGACAATTTAAGCCTGGAACATATATCTTCGGCAATATTGAAGGAACATTTTTTTATAATTATCATGAAATATACTGCCCATCTTAAATAATTTTCATCAAAATACAATAGATCATGCCATGCAAGCGCCTTTTTTGCTGATTCCATTGTATTAATTATCTCTTTACTTATCACAAGTTCCGGATGAATTATTTTTTCAAGACCGTACTGCTTAAGCGTTTCAACTGCAGGAATCGGGTTATCTTCTTCAAGGATCTGTTTAAGTTCCGAAAACACCCTTAAACCACTTAATTTTTTACAGAAATCAAGTTTAATTGCATTTTTTATAAGGCTTGAACTCAGCTTGCCAATGGTGAAATCATATCTGTTGGCAAATCTGATCGCCCTGAATACCCTTGTTGGGTCTTCCACAAAACTTAAGTTGTGAATTATTCTTATCACTTTGTCTTTAAGGTCTCTCTGGGCGCCGAAAAAATCTATGAGTGTACCGAAATTTTCCTGATTAAGACTTACGGCAAGGGTGTTTATTGTAAAATCGCGCCTGAACAGATCAAGTTTTATTGAACTCATCTCAACGGTTGGAAGTGCTGCAGGAAATTTGTAGTATTCAAGGCGTGCCGAGGCAACATCAATTTTAATTTTTTCATTAAGGACAATCACTGCAGTGCCGAATTTTCTATGTGCACTGCATCTGCAGTTTCTCATTGCTGCAAATTTTCTGGCAAAGGCGATGCCGTCACCTTCGACAACAATATCAATATCATCATTTTTCCTGTATAAAAGAAGATCCCTGACAAAACCTCCTACAACAAACACATTAATGCCAAGCTCATCTCCTGCACTGCCGATTGACTTGAGAAGTTCTATTGTATTCCTGTCAAGGCGTTCATTGATGAAATTAACAATATTTCTTTTTTTTGCATGTCTGCTTGCATTGCTGCTGCCGCGGTCTGAAGCATCATATGCCTTGTTGCGCTGGACAAGAAAATTGAGAAAATCTGTCCTTGTAACAACCCCGATAATAGTATTGTTATCAACTACAGGAACAATTCTCTGATCTTTTTCAATTATTTTTTCTTCAATTTCAGAAATTTCAGAATCAGGTGATATATAAGATATCTCCGTTGACATATATTCTGAAACAGGAAGTTCCGCAAGATTGTGATAAAGCGTTTTTTCTATCACCTGTCTTGTTACATACCCCTTGATATCATTTTTATTTTCTCCCGAAACAAGAAGTGCATTCACATTATATCGTGTCATAATTGTACTGGCTTGTCTGCATTTTACCCGGGAATCGATTGTGATGGCAGGAGAGGACATCAATTCTTTTGTTATTTTTGAAGGGACAACCTCTTTTTTTATTATTTCAAAAAGCTGTTGTTCTGCCTGGGCAAGTGTTATTTTATTTAGTTTTGCAGATGCTGCATAGGGGTGTCCCCCTCCACCGAAAAATGAAAGTATCTTTCCCACATCTGCTTCCGGGATTCTGCTTCTTCCCACAATTGTGATTTTGTCTCCCATGAGTGCAATTGCAAAAAAGATATCAAGATGCTCCATTTTTACAATTTTCTGAACAATGGATGCAAGATCATTGATGTAACCCGGTGATGATATGGTGGAGACATTGATGTCGAATCCGTTTATCCTGTGGCAGACCATTTCATTTAAAAGATCGTTTATCCAGGTTATCTGATCCGGACTGATCTCTTTTATAACGAGACTTGCAATGGTATTAAGGCTTGCCCCGCAGGATAAAAGAAACCCCGCTTCCCTGAAATCAGCCTCCGTTGTTGACGAATATGTAAAAGAACCGGTATCTTCATAGATTCCAAGCGCCATTATTGTAGCTTCTTCCGATGTAATTTTAATCTTTTTCTTTCTTATCAGTTCAGACAGTATGGTAACAGTTGAACCTGTGAAACTTATAAGCTCAAAATCGCCTTTTATATCTCTGTTCAGGGAAGGGTGGTGATCATAAATATGTATTTCAAGATCATCTTTTTCCATAAGCTTTGATATATGTGTAATTCTCTGTATCTGTCTTGTATCAACAAGGACAAGTTTTTTAGTATGGGAGAAATCAATTGATCCGGCATCTGCCATATTAAAAAGATAACTCATGGAACTTATAAAAAATGTTCTTAAATTTTTTTCCTGGGAACCTGGAAAAATGACAATGGAATCAGGATAAAGCTTCTGGGCTGCAAGCATGGATGCTACTGCATCAAAATCAGCATTAATATGGCTTGTTATTATTGTTTCGGCCTTTATTTTTTTTGCTTTTTCCAAAAAAATTCTCCGTTAACCACGTTGTTTATAAATCTGTTTTTGAAGCTTTATCTAAATCTATAATTTTACCCTTTAGATAAGGTTTTGTTTCATACTTTGTTATTTTCATTAATTTAGAAGTTATATCGGCCATTTTTTTGATCTGTTCATGAATTATTTTTATTCTTTTATGGACTGAGCTGTTCTCCTCAATATCCATCATAAGAAGTTCACAATGACCTGAAATTATCTGCAGGGGCTGGTTCAATTCGTGGCATACAGCACCTGATGTCTCAATAACCCCTTCAAATTTTTCAGTTTCAGCAAGGGCCTTCTGTAATTTTATCATTCTGATACCGACATTTATGCGTGCTTTAAGTTCCTGCCTGTCAAATGGTTTAAGGATATAATCATCAGCTCCCGAATCAAGACCTTTTGCAACATCTCTTTTATCATTGTTTGAAGTTAGCAGAATAAGATAGGGAGGTGTTTTTGTTTTTTGCTTCCGCAATGCTTTACACACTTCAGGCCCCTCCATGCCAGGCATCACCCAGTCAAGTATGGCAAGTTTTGGTGCATCTGCATCCAGCATTATTTCAAGGGCAAGTTTCCCGTCAGCAACAGAAACAACTTCATATCCCCATTTACTAAGGATTTTTTCAAGAATAAGTCTTGAAACAGGATTATCTTCAGCAGCTAAAATTTTCATCTAAA
>CAZLBE010000195.1:0-5063 GCA_964557635.1 uncultured Desulfobacterales bacterium | reverse complement strand
CCGTTATAGAAAATTTATGGAAATAAAAATAAATAATAATAAAACAGGTCTGATTAACCAAAGTCGTTAACATAGATTGATTGACAGTTAGAAACAAGGATCAGGTTCCTTTATCAATATTAAAGTTTATAGAATCTGACAAATTAATTGTCAATGGATTTTACGAAATCTACAAAGTTTAAGGCATTCTCAATAAGTACTTTACACTTTCTGAAACCATTTTTTGTTTAAATGAGGTTCAATGAGGTTCCAAAAAAATTCAAAAAATATAGGTATCTAATGAACTTCAATGAAATGAACACCATTGAAGAGATTTTTTGGTTTGTTTAAGATATCTATGGTTATAATATGTTGGTTATTTATATTGACTTTCTAAAAATCCTTTAATATAACATCCAAATTATATTGATCCGGGCTTGCACGGATTAACCTTAAACAATCAGACTTAAACAATCAGAAATTATTATGATACAAACAGCATCAATTAAAAAGAAAGATACCGCATCATCCAAAAGCAATTTAACGTCTGAAATCAGTATGGCACTGATAAAATTAACCGGTTTTTCAATACTATTGCTGATTTTTATTATTTTTAGCGTGGACATTTCAATAACTTATGCCGAAAAAATAACCGTAACTGACATGGCAGACCGTGTTGTTGTTATACCGCATCAACCAAAACGAATTGTAACATCTTTCAAACCTGCAACTTTATGTCTGTTTGCCCTGGGACTTGAAAAAAAAATAGTCGGCATAGATAATTCTTCAAAAAGGGATAAACTGCACAGAGCAGTTATGCCTCAGGTTGTAAATATAACAGGTGTCGGAAGCAAAACCACAGGACTGAATTTTGAAACCACTATTTCTCTGCGGCCTGACCTTGTGATTCTCTATGCTCAGAAAGACGGTATCTCACTTGCCGGAAAATTTCAAATGATGAATATTCCTGCAATCATAATTTTACCTGAAAGTTTTAACAGTATAAGAAAATCCCTTGAAATAATTGCAAAGGCGGCAGGGGTGGGCAAAAGAGCTGAAATTGTCGAAAATGCAATGAATTCAGTGTTAAATCTTGTTAAAATCAGGTTACGTAATCTTCCTGCCGATGAAAGGAAAACCGGGTATTTTGCTTCTCCAAGGGGATTATTTAATACGGCTACGGGTAATATGCTTCAGGATAAAATTTTTAAAAAGGCCGGTATTATCAATGTTGCCCATAATCTTAACGGATATTTTCAGGATATATCCCCTGAACAGATGATCAAATGGAACCCTGATGTTATTATTATTTCACAGCATTCGGGACCTTATGTATTCAGGCAGCTTAGAAATCCTGCAATTCGCACAATTACTGCAGTCAGAACAAAAAATATGTACAGATTTCCCGGCAATCTTGCCCCCTGGGATTTCCCATCACCACTTTCGGCTCTTGGTGTGCTTTGGCTTGCAGATAAAATTTATCCTGAACTGTTTAAAAATATTGATATAAATAAAGAGATTAATCTTTTTCATAAAACTCTTTTTGGAAAAACATTTACACAGATGAACGGGAAAATAAATGCCCGGATCAGAGGCGTTGATTAATGGAAGATGCAGGAATTGAACTATTTTTCCTTTTTCATTCTGAACAAAAATCGTGCTATTAACAGAAGAACAGGCTCAATCAGTTGAACAAAAAAAGAAAATTAATATTTTTTTTAACGGCACTTCTTACGCTGCTCTTTTTATTATCCCTTGTAACCGGCAGAATCAGCATAGGCATATCGGAAATTCTTGCCATTTTTACCAAACCGGATTTAAAAAATATTTTTTCAGAATCACTTACATCAAATCAACTTGTATTTATGTGGATCAGGTTGCCAAGGTGCATCATGGCAGTTATTGTGGGTATGGGGCTTTCTGTTTCAGGTGCGGTTTACCAGGCCCTTTTCAGAAATCCACTTGTTTCCCCTGATATTCTTGGTGTGGCTGCAGGATGCACATTCGGAGCAGCCCTTGCGCTTATGATTCCGGGGAACTCCTTTGCACTGGTTCACATTCTTGCATTTATATTTGGCATTATTGCGGTTTCCATGTCACTTGGAATAGCAAGGCTTGTGGCTGTAAAGCCAGTAATTGTGCTTGTGCTTGCAGGTATGGTGGTTTTATCTTTTTTCAACGCTCTTTTAATGGTACTTAAATACTTTTCCGATCCCTATGACCAGCTCCCCAACATAGTGTTCTGGATAATGGGAAGCCTTTCAAGGGTCACATGGCATGATGTTTATACCACAATCCCGGTGACAGGATGCGGCCTTGTTCTGTTTTTTGTTTTAAGATTCAGGTTGAACATACTCTCCCTTGGTGATATCCAGGCAAAATCCCTTGGAATGAATCCTTCTGTTTTCAGAGTGATTCTTATTGCGGCAAGTTCTCTTATTGTTGCCATGACTGTTGCTACCTGCGGTCAGATTTGCTGGATCGGCCTGATTATACCCCATATGGCAAGAACCATTGCAGGGCCTGAACATGAAAACATGATTCCTGTAACCGCCCTGCTCGGTGCCATATTCATGCTGTGTGCCGATATTGCGGCAAGGTCCATAACAAGTGCGGAAATACCTGTGGGAATTATAACGGCATTAACAGGTGCTCCCATCTTTGGTTATCTACTGTATAAAAACAGAGGAAGCGGATGGCTGTAATTTTTGAATGCAGGTCAATATATTTCAGATATGGAGAAAAAGAGGTTTTAAAAGATATCTCCTTTAAGGTTGAACCGGGAACTTTCTGTGCAATTCTCGGAAGAAACGGTTCAGGCAAAACTACTCTGCTTCATACCCTTAACGCCATAAATAATCCGTTTTCAGGAGAAGTGCTGATAAACGGGCAAAAAATTGCATCTCTTTCACGGAAAAATATCGCAAAGCACATAAGTCTTGTACCGCAGGAACATATTGAAATTTTCCCATTCAAGGTGCTGGACGTTGTGGTAATGGGAAGATCGCCTTTTATTAAAATGACAGCAACCCCGGGACAAAAAGATTATAAACTGGCCATGGATGCTTTGAAAACACTCAATGCAGAAAAACTTGCAAACTGCAATTTCAATGGCATTTCAGGCGGTGAAAGACAGATCACAATGCTTGCTGCAGCTCTTGTTCAAACAGGTGAAATTATGCTTCTTGATGAACCGACAAACCATCTTGATTTCAACAACCAGTATCACCTGCTTTCAATAATAAAACAACTCTGTCACAAAAAAGGATTAAGTGTAATTGCATCCATGCACGACCCCAACATGGCAATGCTGTTTGCAGATCAGGTAATCATGATAAAAGACGGAAAAATATTAAAAAAAGGAAAAGCTGAAAAAATAATGACTAAAATAAATATTGATGCTTTGTACGGGCTTGATTCAGTAGCAATAGACATATCTGGAAAAAAACGTTTTTTTGTACCTGCTGACATTTTGCGCTGATATTTTGTAAAAAACCGTCAGGTACAATTTGTTATTTTTAAAAAAAGTCATGGATATGTTCTATCTGTTTTTACCATGGAGAAATATGTTGAACCCACTAAAAAGAATAATAATCACAGGAGAAAAACAATCCGGTAAATCAACGCTTGCAGCACAGCTTGCTGATATTTTAAAAAACAAAAAATATAAGATTGCAGGCATTATTGCACAGGGTATATGGAAGGATAATAACAGAGAAGGATTTAATTTGATTGATCTTAAAACAGCACAGATATATCCTCTGGCAAGACGCAAAAATACTTTTAGCAAAAATGATCTCACCTGCTTTAAATTTTTTAAAACAGGACTTGATGCCGGGGCTGCGGCATTAAGTGTTGAACAATGCCGTGATGCAGATGTAATTTTTGTGGATGAAATAGGGAAACTTGAGATCAAAAATCTTGGATGGGCAAATTTTCTTTCTCCTGTTCTGAAAATCAGACCAGCAGCGCATGTCTGGGTTGTAAGAGATGCCTTTGTTAAAAATGTATGTAAAATCTGGAAACTTGAATCCACTGAAATTATAAATGTAAATAATAAAAATGCCCTTAACAGAATGATGGAAATATTTTCACCGTGAAAATACATTTTTATCCTCGGGGGTGCTCTAATCCACTATCATGGATTTTTAGAAGAATAAAACAGATGCTTTTGGAAAAATATTTTTGGAAGAATAATTATGGAATGATATTCAAAGCTGACTATGCCCGCAACCCATGTGCCTTACTCCTCATTTTCTTTTTTTTAAAACAGAAACTGAGGAATAAGGCACTATAAAACAGTGTAAAAAAAGGAAACACACAATGAATCAAAAAAAAAATAGCTGACACAATTTTAAGAGCCATAAAGGATATCCCTGATCAAAAAGTCACAGAAATTACATACGGGTCACACATTGTAGGTGTTGAAAGCCGTAAGACAGGTCTTGCCACATGGGCATGGCAGGGAAGCCATCCGGTGCCACTGAATGACCTGCCCGATCCCGGCAGCAATGTACATTCTGCAAAGCAGCTTGCACATTTTATTTACGATGACAACCCTTTAAAAGCCTCGCTTGGGCTTGCTGCCATCAATTCCATTCTTCCTGATATTAATCCTGAAAATTTTACAAATATAAATGCAAGCGACCTTATTCTTAAAATCGGAAAAGGAAAGAAAGTGGCCATAGTCGGGCATTTTCCATTTGTTAAGAAAATGAGGGAAGAATTCAAAGATCTCATGGTGTTTGAACAAAAACCACAGTTAGGTGATCTTGAATCAAAACTGATACCTGAAAAAATACCCTCTGCTGATATTATAGCCCTGACTGCTACCACAATATCAAATAAAACTCTTGGCGGGATTCTTTCCTGCTGCCCGGAAAATGCCGTAAAAATAATAATAGGACCAAGCACACCGCTTTGCACTGCAATGTTTGATATTGGTTTTAATTACATTGCAGGCAGCATTGTAAAGGATAAAAACATCGTAAAGCAGGGCATTCTTCAGGGAGTATCCTTTAAGCAGTTAAAGGGTGTACAACATGTAATTCTCAGTAAAACAGATATATAAATCAGCCCATAAA
>CAZLBE010000194.1:0-5072 GCA_964557635.1 uncultured Desulfobacterales bacterium | reverse complement strand
GATAATTGCCGAGCATTCTAAAAAAGAAAAAATAACCGGACAATTTTCAGGACTTAACATTATTGATCAAAGAAAATATGGCAGAATTAGGGTCAGTTTTTTAAGAAAAGGAATGATTAATGGTACATAATTTAAAAACAGCAATTTACCCGGGATCTTTTGATCCCCTTACAAATGGTCATGTGGATATTATTGAACGGGGCCTGAAAATTTTTGATAAAATTATTGTCGCTGTTTTGTATAACCCGTCCAAGAAATCTCTTTTTACAGTTAAAGAGAGAGTGGAGATGATTGAATCAAGTTTTAACGGCACAAAAAATCTTTGCGTTGATTCCTTTGACGGACTTCTTGTTGATTATGCAAAAATGAAAGATGCAGCTGCAATAATAAGGGGCATGAGGGCAATTTCAGATTTTGAGAATGAATTTCAAATGGCTCTGATGAACCGCCGTTTAAGCAGGGATGTTCAGACTGTTTTTTTAATGACAGGACTGAGATGGATATTCACAAGTTCATCTATTATCAAGGAAGTTGCTGAATTTGGAGGTGATATCAACGGTATGGTGCCCATACCAGTAAAGCATAAAATGGAGGAAAAATATCCTGGTCTTAAAAAATGAGCGTTTCCATGAAAAACAATATTGATCAATATGTTCCTGGACAGCGCTGGGCAAGCGAAATGGAACCTGAGCTGGGGCTTGGAACTCTCGATGTAAGAATAAAATGGCATGTTGATTTTTTAAAACAGGATAAAAGCCGCAAAGTTCTTCAGCTGCAAAAAAGGCGGGTTGTGACATGGGGAAAAAATTGACCGTCTTGTATATCTCAAGCAAAACAACCCAGCAATAAGGCAGGATGAAATTGATGCTGTATGCAGGGAAGCAGATCTTGTATCGGAATCTGTTTTAAATGCCGGATTAAGGCTTGATGCAGTTCGCTTAATCCGGCAGTCGTAGAGAAAAAAATAAAAGTTTTTGACAAATATTCGATGATAACTCATTTTATATCTTCGATCTATTACCTGCAAATACCAGCGAAAATTTTTTGTGACCGCTTACAGTTTTTTAAGTCTGCCTTTGATCCATTGGAATATAATCCATTACGTTATTTCCCGTGTATATCTGCCTTGGCCTGCTGATTTTCTGTTCTGGATCAGTGGAGTTCTCCCTCCACTGGGCGAGCCATCCCGGTAGTCGTCCTATGGCAAACATTACAGTAAACATGTTGGTTGGAATTCCCATGGCACGAAGCACTATTCCAGCGTAAAAATCAACATTGGGGTAAAGTCCCTTGTCCTGGAAATAATGGTCTGCCATTGCAGCCTGCTCAAGTTCAACTGCGATGTCAAGCAATGTGTCTTTACATCGTTTTTTACTTAGAACAAGATCACACATTTTTTTCATTATTTTTGCTCTGGGGTCATAGGTTTTATAAACCCTGTGCCCGAATCCCATGAGCCTGAAAGGATCATTTCTGTCCTTTGCCCTTGCTATTGCTTCAGGTATTGTAAGTTTGTCATCTCTTATCTGTTCAAGCATTTTGATAACAGCCTGGTTCGCACCGCCGTGCAAAGGCCCCCACAGGGCTGATATCCCTGCAGATATTGCGGCATATACATTTACCCTTCCGCTTCCCACAACCCTTACAGTTGCAGTGGAGCAATTCTGCTCGTGATCTGCGTGGAGAATCCAGAACACGTTAAGGGCTTTTTCAAAATCACGGTCAAGTCTGTAGGGAATTACAGGATTGTCAAACATCATGTTTAGAAAATTGGCGCAATAGGAATAATCGGGCCTTGGGTATACAGGTCTGTGTCCCCTGGAAATCTTGTAGGCAATGGCGGCCATGGTCCTTACCTTGGAAATCAGGCTAAGGAATGTTTTATTAAATTCTCTGTCCTCATCTTTGAATTCAGGATAGAAACTTCTCATTGCATTTACCATGGCAGAGAGTATTCCCATTGGATGGGCCTTGCTGGGAAAATTCTGGTAAAATGCTCTCATGTCCTCGTGCAGCAGAGAGAAATCATTTAAGTATACACTTGTTCTTGTTAATTCGGCTTGTGTTGGAAGTTTTCCCTCAATGAGCAGATAGGCGGTTTCAACAAAGGATGAGTGCTCCGCAAGCTGTTCAATGGGAATTCCTCTGTATCTTAATATGCCTTTTTCTCCGTCCATAAAAGTGATGGCACTTTTACAGCTTCCTGTATTGGCAAATCCCGGGTCAATGGTAATATATCCAGTTTGCTGTCTTAATGCTCTGATGTCAATGGCTTTTTCGCCCTCGCTACCGCATATTACAGGCAGTTTGTATTCTTTTCCTTCAATGATCAGAGTTGCATATTCAGTCATATATTTTATTATCTCCTAATCTGGGCAGATATTGAATCTGCCCTTACATATCAGGGTTACATGGATAGTCCATGTGTTGTTATCCCTTTGATTCTCCCGGAATTGTATAGGTTGTACAGGACCCGGTTGAGCAGGTTCTTTCCTGTTTGGATGCGCCCTGATTTGTAGATGATCCAGGGCTTGCCATGGCATAATTTGTCTGGCTTACCACTCTTTCAAATTCAAGGGAACCGCATTTAGGGCATTTCATCTCTTTTTCGTCATTGGAGCTCATGACAAGAATTTCAAAACAATTGTTGCATTTTAAACATTTAAATTCAAATATAGGCATGGTTAACGTCCTTATTTTTATTGTTGTCAGTGGAAATGGATACTGTGAAAGCAACAACATTCAACCTAATTTAGCCCGGTATTTTTTGTACCATCCTGCATCATTTAAACCAGATAAGTGTCAAACAGGATATAAATTTGTATTCACACCGGTAATCATGTTGAATGAAGCTACAGTGGAAAATCATTGATTATTAATCAAATTTTAATCTAATGGAAAATCGCTGTTTTGTCAAGCAATTACAGAAAACGGCGGGGTTGGCGTAGGAAATAGTCCATGGCTTTTTGATTGTGAAGCATGAAACTATTTGAATTTTCAAAAAACGCTTTTAAACCGGGTTTTACTTTCCTGGGAAAATTATCGATCATGGTCAGGGCATTTTTCATTGTTATAATTGCTTTGTCCGGTATGTTTCTTTTCGTATAACGGCCATGAGGCCGATCTGGATTTGGCCCAGATTTACCTCAAAGAATCAAAGATTCTGACAAAAGATGAAATAAGCGTAATAGATTACGTTCTATTTCTTATAAAAATTCAGCAAGGTTGATCAACGGCATATATTCTTGCAAGCCCCATATAGGCTTCTCTGGATGCAGTATCGTTTTCGGATCAAGCTTAATGGCATTCTTATACTCTAAGACAGATATTTCCGGTTTGTCCTGGGAAATAAAAGGGCAAATTGATTTTTCTACACAACAGAATTATATGTTTTGTCTGCGGCCACTTTCCATGATATTTTTTTAGGTGCTTATTGATTCTTCTGGTTTTGGATTATGGGAATATAAAAGTCTTCTAAAAAGGGCTCAATAAGATTAATTTCATTTGGCATTGCAGGTCTCCATTTTGCTGCAAAAAGCGTTTTTCCTCCAAGGGCATGCTTTAAAGGCGACAGGTTTGCAACCTGAATATCCGATGGATCATTTTTCTCGATTTCAACCCATAATACTTTTTCAATTTCAAGATTGAATTCTTCAGATATTGTTCTTGCAAAATTCTGCACACAGTTTTTAATTGAAGTGCCTGTTCCTGCATTTTTACAGATAACAGCCGTTGATTTAAGGTAGAGAATATCAGAATTATTGGAAGTAAAGTTTACAATCCGCATGCGATATACACCTGGCCACCAGCAAAAGGGCTTTTTACCGTTTCTGCTTTTCCCGTCCCATTGGTAAATTCCGTCGTATATATATTTCATAATAGTTTGTCTTGCAAGAATGTTGTAAAATGACCACTGCAGGCCACAGCAAAATCTTCAGGATAATGTCCGTTGATCCATCTGAGCTGAGCCTCACTGAAAGCTCCCGGAGACTGTGGAATTTTAGGCATAAAAGAGTACAAAAGCCTTTGATCTTTATTTAGTGAGTCAAACCTTTTGGAAAATTCCATACAGGTGATCATTGTAGCTCCCATGGATTCAAGCAGGCCAAGGGCAAAAAATATTGCTTTATCAATGGATTTTCTTGTGGAAGAATCAGCCTCTAAAATATTGCCGCATTCCCCTTTGGTCATAAGCTGAAGCTCCCATTGGGAGGTCTGGGCCTTTGGGACAAAAAGGAGTATGTTTTTATTTTCAAAAATTATCAGGTTTGACGGACCCTTTAAATTTAAGTCTGTTCTTGTATTGGATTTTATGGCTTTGATATAATTTTCAAAAAAATTTTTCCCAGTGGCCTGTCTGTAATCTGCAATAAAATCTGCGACCATATCTCCGCATGTATATGATGGGATTTCATTGTCTGATGCACTGTCAGAAACAACTCTTGGAATCATGGCGTACTGCTGGTGTATCTGCTGGTGGGAAGCGTGCAGTCTGTAACCTGACTGAGCATAACCAAACCCGAAATTCCATCCCCATAATGATCCGTTAAAAAACAGTTTTTCCCCGTTGCCTGCAAGAATTGAGTCAAAGATTTTAAGGCGCAGGTTTTCAAGCTGATCCTCTGAAAATGTTTTTTTTAAGCATGGAAGTGGAATCTCAAGCTGTTCTGCAAGCCTTGCAAATGTTCTCTGGTAATATAAATGGCGCATTCCATTTATATCCTGAAGTAAAAGATCCTTTATACTGTATCTTATTGTATCGTCCGCCGTGTTTGCTGCAAAGTGTCCCCAAGGGATATAACTGTTTTTACGCAGATACTCAAAAACGTGGCTGCCACTGCCATTGGCAGGTGATTTTTTCCATTCTCCCATGATTTCGCTTGTTCCCTGAACTCCAGGTTTAAGAATCATGACTCTTTTATAATCATCGGGGAGATATTTATTATTTGCAACGATTTCAAATAATTCGTGATTGTTAATTTCAGGATGCAGATCTCCTTTTTCATCCTTTTTAAAAATAAGTCCACAGGGGATTTTATTGTTTTTGTTAAATATAAAAGAACAGCTGATTT
>CAZLBE010000193.1:0-5083 GCA_964557635.1 uncultured Desulfobacterales bacterium | reverse complement strand
ACAATTGAGGTATTATATATGGATCGGTTAAAAAGAGAGGTGGAAGATAAACATCTGTTAATCAGCAGTGTAAGAAGGGAAATAAGCAAAGAGCTTGTAGGACAGCAGAAGCTGGTGGACGGACTGCTTGCAGGGCTTTTATCCGGAGCTCATGTGTTAATTGAAGGTGTTCCGGGGCTTGCCAAAACAAGTGCTGTAAAAGCGCTTGCATCTACTGTGCAGGCTGATTTCAAGAGAATTCAGTTTACACCTGATCTTCTGCCTGCAGATCTTATAGGCACTGAGATATACAGGCCGAAAACAGGTGATTTTGTAACGAGAAAAGGCCCGCTTTTTAATAATATTATTCTCGCTGATGAGATAAACAGAGCCCCGTCAAAGGTACAGTCAGCACTTCTTGAAGCAATGCAGGAAAAACAGATCACAATCGGGAACACAACATATATGCTCCCCTGGCCTTTTCTTGTCCTTGCCACCCAGAACCCCATTGAACAGGAGGGGACATATCAGCTTCCCGAAGCACAGGTTGACAGGTTCATGCTTAAAATTATCATCGATTACCCTGACAGGACTCAGGAACTTGAAATTCTTAAAAAAAGTGAATTCAAGTCTCCTGAGAAAATTAATCCTGTTTTAGGCCCTGATGAATTACAATTAATGTCCGATATTGTGAAACAGATCTATATTGATGACAAGCTTAAGGAATATATTGTTGATATCGTATCAGCATCAAGGCACCCTGAAAAATACGGCATGGATGTTGCCCATTATATTGAATACGGTGCTTCGCCAAGGGCCACCATTTTTCTTGCCCAGGCTGCGAGGGTTACCGCATTTTTACAGGGAAGAGCATATGTAACACCCCAGGATATTAAAATTACAGCTCCTGATGTGCTGCGTCACAGGATTCTTCTGTCCTTTGAGGCGGAGGCGGAGGATGTCACATCGGATGAAATAATAACAGCTCTGTTTGATTCAGTGGAAGTCCCGTAATTTTTTAATACCATGATTCCAAAAGAAATAATAAAAAAGATAAAAAAAATTCATATTAAGAGCAGCCGTACAGTAAACACGCTGATGGCTGGTCAGTTTCGATCCGTGTTCCGTGGATCGGGCATTGAATTTGAAGAGGTTCGTGAGTACTCGCCGGGAGACGAGATAAAATCCATTGACTGGAAGGTCTCGGCAAGACTTGGAAGACCGTTTATCAAACTGTACCGGGAAGAACGTGAAAGTGTTGTCATGCTGCTTATTGATATGAGCGCTTCCATGCGGTTTGGAACTCTTGCGGGCATGAAACTTGAGAAAGCTGCGGAAGTAGCGTCAGTCTTAGCTTTCAGCGCCATAAAAAACAATGATAAAGTGGGTATTATTTTTTTTACTGACAGGGTTGAAAAATATATTCCTCCTAAAAAAGGTTCAGGTCATATATGGCGGATTATAAAGGAGATTTTTACGTTTGAGCCGGAGGGTAAAGGCACTGATATCAGCTCTGCCATAGATTTTTTAGCCAATGTTTCGCGAAAGAAAACCCTTTGTTTTATTATTTCCGATTTTATTGCTGATTCTTATTTTAAAAATCTTAAAACAGCAGGTCAGAGACATGAATTCATAGCCGTTGTTCTATACGATAAAGGTGAGTTTGTTCTGCCTGAAAAAGGGCTTGTATCCATGAATTGTTTTGAGACCCATAAAAAAATCCTGCTGGATGCATCCCATGGTCCCACAAGGAAATTTTATGAAAACCGGAAACAAAACCAGTATGATAATGTTCTGAAAAATTTTAAAATGGCAAGTGTGGATTATATTGAGATGGGCACAGATCTGTCGGTTTCCGATACATTGTCCGGGTATTTCAGGTACAGGGAAAAGAGGATGCGGTAGATGAAGGATATTCATGATATAGCTTTTCCCGTGCAGGTTGGGATTGACCCGGCAATCATAAAATATCTGCTGTCAGGGGTGTGTCTAATGCTCCTTTTG
Source organism: uncultured Desulfobacterales bacterium (assembly GCA_964557635.1). GTDB lineage: Bacteria > Desulfobacterota > Desulfobacteria > Desulfobacterales > Desulfobacteraceae > WGCX01. The sequence continues at coordinate 3,100 of CAZLBE010000193.1, read as the reverse complement.
GCAGTTATTTTCTTTGTTATCAGGTATTTTATAAAAAAGAAAAGTCAGGATGCAAAGAATGTTCTCCTTCTTCCTTCGCCATTGCCCCCCGATGTGGCAGCATTAAAGGAACTTGATTTGCTTCGGGATCTCATGGGACAATATCCCAGGTTGTTCTGTTTCAGGATATCAGGTGTGTTTAAAACTTTTATCGGAAAACAATTTAAAATAAATGCCCCGGAAATGACCACGGAAGAACTTGTTGCGCATTTGAAAAATTTTGATCTTGATATGGAAAATGCAGCAGGTGCAAGGGAATTTTTATTATCACTTGATCATATTAAGTATGCAGGAGCAGTCCCCACCATGGAAAAAATGGAGCATGACAGCAATTTTGTTAAAAATTTTATTCAATCTGTATGCAGAAAAAATTTGGGGGAAAACCCCGGAGAAGATCATTAAAAACCGTCAGCAGAAAAGGAGCTGATTTTTTTGCCATGTTCAGATTTGCATCACCATATTTTTTATTTTTATTATTGATTATTCCGGGAGCTGCTGTCTTAAAACTCACAAGGTCTGGAAAAGGCGGCAGTCCTCAGTTAAAAGTGTCTTCCCTTTCTTTTCTGGAAAATTATCCTAAGTCCTTATCTGTGAGACTGTCTCCTTTTTTATTGTCCCTTAAGTACCTTGCGATGGTATTGATGATTGTGGCACTTGCAAGGCCCCAGTGGGGCACAAAAAAAATAAATGTCACGACAAAGGGGATCAATATTATCCTTGCCTTAGACCTTTCAGGAAGTATGGCAGCACTTGATTTCAGATTAAAGGGCAAAGTCGTTACAAGGCTTGATGCCGTGAAAAGTGTTGTGAAAAAATTTATAATGAAAAGGACAAGTGACAGAATCGGTATGGTGGTTTTTGGTTCAGAGGCGTTTACACAGATTCCTTTAACGCGGGATTACAATGCCATATTGTTTATTCTTGACCGGCTTAAAATCGGAGCTGCAGGACCGAATACGGCAATAGGCGATGCAATTGGCATCTCCATTAAAAGACTTTCCGATATTAAAAGCAAATCAAATATTATCATACTTTTAACGGATGGAAAGAGCAACAGTGGGGATCTCTCCCCTGAAGCTGCTGCAGAAATTGCAGCGAAAAAGGGAATTAAAATTTATACAATCGGTGTGGGCAGCAGGGGAAGGGCGCCTTTTCTTGTAAATGATCCTGTTTTTGGCCAAAGATATGTTTATCAGAATGTTGATATTGATTACACTATACTGAAAAAAATTGCACAGGAAACAAACGCTTCATTTTTTGCTGCAAAGGATACAAAATCACTTGAAAATATTTACTCCATGATTGACAGGCTTGAAAAGACAAAGGTGAAGGTTAAAGCATGGGCGCAGTACAATGATCTTTATCCATGGTTCGCCATCCCCGGCTTTATTCTTTTATCTCTTTTTATTGTTCTTTCAAATACTATATTTTTAAGGGTGCCGTAAAAATGAAATTTTCTGATCCTTATATGTTTTATCTTTTCTGGGTGGTTTTTCTTCTTGTTTGCGTGATGATATACGGCAACAGGAAAAAAGGTAGGATTCTCTCTAAATTTGCCTTAAAAAATGTGTTCGATTCAATTATTCCCCAGTACAGCAAAGAAAGAAGATATTTAAAAGGCTGTTTACTGATACTTGCCCTTGTTTTTATTGTTATTGCACTTACAGGCCCGCTTGTGGGTTTTAAGTGGGAGAAAATAGAACAGAAAGGGGTTGACATCATGATATGCCTTGACTGTTCAAGGAGTATGTTAGCGGAGGATATCAAACCCAGCCGCCTTGAAAGGGCAAAACATGAGATAATAGATCTTTTAAGAATGATGAAATCAGACAGGGCAGGTCTTGTGGCCTTTGCAGGCGATGCAGTGCTTCAATGTCCCTTAACAATGGATTACAGCGGTTTTAATATATTTTTAAATGCCTTAAATCCCGATTACCTGCCGGTTGGGGGCACAGACATAAGCGGAGCCATTGAAACCGCTTTAAACGGTTTTGAAAAAAATGTTAATTCGGATAAGGCGATTATTCTCATTACCGATGGTGAAAATACGTCCGGAAAACCGTTTGATGCAGCAGAAAAAGCTGCAAAACAGGGTGTGAAAATTTTCTGTATAGGTGTGGGAAGTCGTGATGGTGCACCTGTTCCCGATAAAAAAGGCGGTTTTAAAAAAGATATGCAGGGCAGGATCATCATGTCAAAAGTAGATGATACAGGCCTTAAAAAAATAGCATCCATTACAGGCGGCCGTTATGTAAGGTCAGTTGCAGGGAATATGGATCTTGATATCATCTATAAACAGGATATAAACAGAAACATGAAGAAAAAGACAATAAAAAGTACAAGGAGAAAGATCTGGGAAAACAGATTCCAGTGGTTTCTTTTTCCGGGACTTATTCTGCTTTTTGCAGAATTATTTATTGATGAAAGAAAAAAAATAAACAAATTTTTAGTTTTTATCCTTGTTTTTCCCCTTGCGCTTTTTTCTTTTTCTGTGAACTGCCGTGCCGGAGCTTCTTTAAGTGTAAAAAAGGGGATTGAAGCATTTTCAAAGGGGGAATATGAAAAGGCTGAAAAAAAATTCATTGATGCTCAGCTTGACAGGCCTGAACTGCCTGACATTTATTATGACATAGGAACTGCTGCATATAAAAAAGGAGATTTTAAATCAGCTTTGAGAAATTTTAAAAAAGCCCTTGAAAGTAAAAATAAGGATTTAAAAAATAAAGCAAGATACAATCTTGCCAATACAGAATATAGAATGGGTGATTTTGAAAAAGCAATTCAGGATTATGAAAAAGTTTTAAAAGAAAATCCAAATGATAAAAATGCAAAGGAAAATCTTGAGTTTGTAAAGAAAAAAATGAAAGAAAAAGAAAAGAAAAAAAACAGCAGTAATAAAAACAAAAACAACAAAACCAAAAATTCAGATAAAAAAAAGAATAAACCTGACAATAATAAAACAGGCAAAGATAAGAACAAAAACAGGTCTGATAAACAGAACCAGAATCAGAACCAAAATCAAGACCAAAACAGGCATGGGAAAAATAAAGATCAGGATAAG
>CAZLBE010000192.1:0-5097 GCA_964557635.1 uncultured Desulfobacterales bacterium | reverse complement strand
AACATAAGATAGAGACTGTTGAAAAAGAGAAGAAACATTTTAATATAGAGCGACAGGAATACGTCAGGGCCGGCAATGGGAAAGAAATTGCTTCGTTTTCACGAAAAATTGCAGAAACTCAAAAAGAAATTGATATTTTATTTGATGACCTTGAAATTCTCACGGATGAGTATGATAAAAAGAAACGCATGTTTGAAGAAAAATTCAATTAATAATTTGAAAGGTAAATAACACATCTGAAAGGTAAACAGCATAATGGACAAGAAAAAAATACAATTGATTCTTGGTGTAATACTTATCATGGCAGGAATGGGGGTTTTTTACAGAATTCCCCAGGTTATGCCCAAGGTGGCCACTATAAAGGCTTTTGCAGGAAGTCTTGGTATAATAAAATTTTCATTTTACATGCTTGGTGTATTTCTTATTTTTGGCGGTGCAAAAAAAATACATGATAATAAAAATGGTAATAACCGCCATGAGGCGGATCCGGATTCAGACCCAGACTCGTCTCAAAGAATCAAAGATTCTGATAAAAATGGGCCGAAGGCGCGTAGCCAACAGGCGTAGTAATTTACGCTCTATTTCTTATAGCGGCCATGAGGCGGATTTGGATTGGCCCAGCCGCCTCTCAACAAATATAGAAATAGAATGCCGTTAATTTGCATTCTATTTCATATAAACGGCCATGAGGCCGATCTGGATTTGGCCCAGATTGCCTCACAATAAATTATGAAATAAGCGTAGTAAGTTACGCTCTATTTCTTATAAAAAAAAAGACCGACAGAACTTAAAAAACATGAGAATATGAATGAATAAAGCTTCCCGGGCAAAGCAGTCAAGAAATACAAGTCTTAAATCCACAATTAAGGACCAGTCCGGGGCAGGTAAGGTCCGCATTGGAGAGATCCTTTCCAAGGAAGGCCAGATCACAAGTATTCAGCTTAAGGCAGCCCTGAACCAGCAGAAAAAAACAGGCGGAAGACTCAGTTCCCTCCTCCTTTCAATGGGATACATAGATCCTGATACCATCGTCAATGTTTTAGGCAGAATTTATAATTATGAAGTTGTCAGACTGTCAGACATAAAACCGGACCCTTCCGTTCTGAAACTTGTTCCATTTGAAACAGCCAAAAAATACATGGCATTTCCTATTGGCATAAAAGGTGATGATTTTGTTGTCACCATGATAGAACCCACCGACACAGGTGCTGTTGAAGAATTCCAGCAGGAAATCGGAAAAAATCTCAAGCTGTGCGTATCAACGGAAAATGATATAATAGAAGCATACAGGGATTTCTACAAAATAAGTGAAGAAGAGTACAAGGAATTTATTCATTTTGAAGATGACATTGAAGATGATGAGCCTGTCATCTCTGTGGATGACTTTGGTTCCCTTGTATCTGAAGCAGCTGAGGAACTTGAAGTCCAGGTCGTTGAAGACGACAGCTATGACGAATTTATGGCTTCCGATGCACCTATTATTAAACTCGTCAATGGTATTTTAATAAAAGCGATAAATGACGGGGTAAGTGATATTCATATTGAGCCGTTTGAAAAATCCCTCCAGGTAAGATACAGGCTCGACGGTTCCCTTTACAAGGCGATGAACCTTCCTTTATCAATCAAAAATGCAGTAATTTCAAGGCTGAAAATTCTTGCTGAACTTGATATAGCAGAAAGAAGGATTCCCCAGGACGGCAGAATTAAACTGCGTATGGGTAAACGCAAATCAGTTGACTTCAGGGTGTCAACACTCCCAACTCTTTTTGGCGAAAGTGTTGTAATGCGTATACTTGACCAGAGAGCTTTGAATGTGGATCTTTCAAAACTTGGATTTGAACAGAAAACTTTTGCCGGTATAAAACGATGTATCAGCCGTCCATATGGGCTTCTGCTTGTTACAGGGCCTACGGGAAGCGGAAAAACAACCACGCTTTATTCAATTCTTAACAGGCTTAATAAAGAGGACACTAAAATCCTCACTGCTGAAGATCCTGTGGAGTTCAATTTCAAGGGGATTAACCAGGTACCGATTAAGGAGGATGTCGGCATGACCTTTGAGGCAGCTCTTAAATCTTTTTTACGCCAGGATCCGGATATTATCATGGTTGGAGAGATAAGGGACCTTTCTACAGCTGAAATAGCTATAAAAGCATCCATGACAGGCCATCTTGTGTTCAGTACACTTCATACAAATGACTGTCCTTCAACCATAGGAAGACTTGTTGATATAGGAATACCTCCTTATATGCTTGCATCTGCAGTTACAATGGTTTTGTCCCAGCGTCTTGCAAGAAGACTTTGTCCCGAATGCAAGCAAATTGTGACAGGTTATGATCCTAAGGAACTTGAGCTCCAGGGATTTTCCAAGGAAGAAATTCCGGATCTTAAGCTTTATGGCCCAAAGGGCTGCCCGCGTTGCAATGGTACAGGATACAAGGGAAGGGTGGGATTGTATGAACTTATGGAGGTCACTGATGAAATTGCCAAGGCTATTAATGCCGCTCTTCCTGAAGATCAGTTAAGAAAACTTGCCATTCAGGAGGGGATGACCACTCTAAGGGATGCCGGGCTTGAGAAAATAAGACAGGGAGTTACTTCCTTTGAAGAGGTGCTGCAGAAGACCACAATAACCAAAGAAGCACTTCCAGCGTATCTTGTAAATCCCGATGTTGAAAGGTATGATGATAAAGATGTAATAATCAGAGAGGGAAATACAGATATAGATTTTTTCAAACTGGTACAGGGAGCAGTCTATGTTGTAAAGGGAGGGAAAAAAATAGCGGAAATTGTACAGCCCAATGAATATTTTGGTGAAATGGCCGCCATAACAGGTGATCCAAGATCCGCATCCATCATTTCCAAAGGAAGATCTGTTGTAAAAAGGTTTCCAGGGGATAAGCTTTCCGAGGTAATTGAAAAATATCCGGATGTCGCAAAACATCTGTTTGGGGTATTAGCCGATCGTCTTAACAAGGCTGACAAATCAATAATTAAAATGATCAAAATGAATAAAATGATATCAACCGGGAAGAAATAATGCAATTATTCACAGAGGAATTAAAGTATGAAATATGATAAAATCAAGGGAAATCTTAAGATTAAACCATGCTCATGGCTGGTGACAGGAGCTGCAGGTTTTATAGGATCAAATCTTGTTGAAACACTTTTACTGCTCAATCAGAAAGTTACTGGTCTGGATAATTTTTCCACGGGGTTTCAACATAACCTTGATCAGATCAGAGAAACGGTAAGTGATGAACAATGGGGATCTTTTGTATTTATAAACGGAGATATCCGGAACCTTAAGACATGCAGAAAAGCATGTGAAAATAAGAATTATGTTCTTCACGAAGCAGCCATCGGGTCTGTTCCGAGATCTGTTGAAGACCCGATATTCACCAATGAAAACAATATCACAGGCTTTTTGAATATGCTTGTTGCAGCACGGGATGAAGGTGTAAAGCGTTTTGTATATGCAGCATCAAGTTCCACCTATGGAGATGATCCTGATCTTCCCAAGAAGGAGGATAAAATAGGGAGACCTTTGTCACCCTATGCCGTGACAAAATATGTAGATGAGTTGTATGCAGATGTATTTGCACGCACCTACGGTTTTAAATCAATCGGATTAAGATATTTTAATGTGTTTGGAAAACGCCAGGACCCCAATGGGGCGTATGCAGCGGTAATACCACTCTGGTTTGCAGGAATGATAAAAAATAAAGAAATTTTTATAAATGGCGATGGTGAAACAAGCAGGGATTTCTGCTATATCGATAATACAGTCCAGGCGAACATACTTGCAGCGGTTACAGAAAATGAGGAATCCTTAAACACTGTTTATAATGTTGCATTTGGAGAACGCACCACTTTAAATGAGCTCTTTGATCTTATTAAAGAAAGAATAAAAAATAAATATCCTGAAACTGAGACCATTCAACCCCGTTACAGAGATTTCAGAGAAGGAGATGTTCGCCATTCCCTTGCAGATATATCAAAAGCCTCACATCTTCTTGGATATGATCCGGGTTTTTCCGTGAAGCAGGGCCTTGATCTTGCTGCTGACTGGTATATGGAACACTTAAGATAAGAGTTGGCTTTGCGCCTTAACGATAATGTTCTTTGGCCATTTGATAATTTCAAATCAGGAAGGCGGAACCGGTGGGCAGGACAATAGTATCCGCCAATCGCAATGGGGGGGAAAAACACCAATGAAAAAATATCCAATTGGTATCCAGAGCTTTGAAAAAATAAGATCAAGCAATTTCTATTACGTGGATAAAACCCGGTTTGTTTATAATCTTTTTAAAGAAGAATCCGGTTATTATCTTCTTTCCAGACCGCGCAGATTCGGGAAAAGTCTTTTTCTTGATACATTACACCAGGCATTTGCCGGCAGAAAAAAATATTTTACAGGTCTGTTCCTTGAAGATAACTGGAACTGGGATGAAAAGTTCCCCGTGCTGCATCTAAGTTTTGGAGCAGGCGTATTCAGGGATATTGACAGCTTAAATTCACGTTTTAATTATCTTCTTACCCGATTTGCAGAACAATATAAGGTAAAATTAAAAGAAAAAAACATAACTGACCGGTTTGATGAACTTGTAAGAAAAATATTTGAAAAGCAAAACAAACAGGTTGTAATCCTCATAGACGAATACGACAAACCGATCCTTGACAATATCGATGAACCTGACATTGCCATTAAAATCAGGGAAGGACTGAAAAATTTTTATTCCGTTATTAAGGATCTGGATAATTGTCTTAAATTTGTATTTTTAACCGGAGTCTCAAAGTTCAGTAAGGTTAGTATTTTCAGCGGTCTGAACAACCTTGAAGATATCAGCCTCGGCAAACGCTATTCAGCAATTTGCGGTTATACCGAAAGCGAGCTTGAATCTGTATTCCAAGAACCTCTTAAGCTTGCAGATCAGGATAAACTAAAAGAGTGGTATAATGGTTATAATTTTCTGGGTGAACCTGTTTATAATCCATTTGATGTTTTACTCTATTTTGATACCGGCAAATTCCGAAATTACTGGTTTGAAACCGGAACACCGTCATTTCTGATAAAACTTATTCAGGAAAGAAAAT
>CAZLBE010000191.1:0-5103 GCA_964557635.1 uncultured Desulfobacterales bacterium | reverse complement strand
CTGCGTTTCATGCTGTAAAAGTGATTGCATCAAGGCCTGAAAACAAAGGTAAAACCATTGTTTTCATCATGCCGGATACCCTGGAAAGATATCTGAGCAGTGAATTTTTAGATTAATATATCGGCTGCATGGCTGCCCTATACTTCCATCTGCAGTTCAGCAGTCTAAAAATTGGTAACAGGTATTTGTGAACTTTCCTGCATCATCATGGCAAAAGCATCGCTGATATTTAATTTTAATTCTTCAAAAGTTTCACCCTGGCTGAAGACACCGGGAATTTCGCGAAGCTTTCCAACATACCAGCCGTCATCAATCCAATAGTCCAATGTAAATTTTTTGATCATGTCTGTTTCTCTGTTTATGTCATTGCAGTGCATTAACTAATTAATTTTATCTTAAAAAAAACAAAATATAAACACTTATATTTTTTTATCATATCAAACAACTTTACCGTCTTTCCAGAAAGGTGATATTTTTCTTAATTTTTCAATGGCAGGCACCAGAGTTGTCACAATATGGTCCATCTCTTTTTTTGTGTTATAATGGGAAAGGGAAAATCTGATGGAGCCGTGGGCCGATTTAAACGGAACTTTCATCGCCATGAGTACATGGGAAGGGTCAAGGGACCCCGAGGTGCAGGCTGACCCGGAAGATGCGCATATTCCACCGCGGTCAAGGAGAAGCAGTATTGATTCTCCCTCAACTGCATCAAAACCTATGGACAGGGTGTTTGGAAGTCTTTTTTCAATATCACCGTTAACAGCTGATCCTGGAATTTTCTCAAGAAGCTCCTTTTCAAGATAATCTCTCAGCGCTCTTACCTTTGTGTTCATTACAGGCAGATTTGCCGCTGCAAGTTCGCATGCTTTTCCAAGACCTATTATGGATGCGGTGTTTTCCGTGCCTCCCCGGCGCATTTTTTCCTGGTGTCCTCCGATGAGAAACGGTGAAAATTTAAAGCCCTTTTTAACGTAAAGAACGCCGATACCCTTTGGTGCATGGATTTTATGGCCTGAACATGACAGCATATCAACACCGGCTTTTTTAACATCTATGGGGATTTTCCCCACTGCCTGGACAGCATCGGTATGTAAGAGAATCCCTTTTTTCCTTGCTTTTTTAGCAATTTCTTCTATTGGAAATATAACACCTGTCTCATTATTTGCCCACATAAGGGAAATAATGGCGGTATTATCGGTCATGCTGCTGTAGAGGAGATCAAGATCAAGATTTCCTTTTTTATCCACAGGTACAAATGTTACTTCATAACCCTTTTTATCCTGAAGATATTTGCACAGGCTGTTAATGGCAGGATGCTCAACATTGGAAGTTATAATATGTTTTTTTTCTGGAAAAGCATTAAACGCCGAATATATTGCCGAACTGTCACTTTCCGTGCCGCAGCTTGTAAAAACAATTTCTTCAGGTTCGGCATTAATCAGATCTGCTACCTGTTGTCTTGCCTTTTTTATTTTTTGGGCAACCCTGTCCCCAAAGGTGTGCATGGATGAGGGGTTGCCGTATAATTCTCCAAAATAGGGGAGCATCTCTTTTATCACTTCATCTGCAACTTTTGTTGTTGCATTGTTATCTGTATATACAATATCCATCTTATTTATCCTTTTGATTATCTTTTTATATGAAATAGAGTGTAAAAAATTACACCCTATTTCATCTTATGTTGTGAGGCAAATCCGGGCCAAATCCAGATCGGCCTCATGGCCATTTATTGAAAGGAAATCTTATCATTTCCGAATCGGTCTTGCAGCCGTTATTTTAAAAAATGTAAGCGCTTACAGGGGAGGAATTGACTGTGAACGGTTACAAAAAGATTAAACCTTATCCGCTTAAATCAGGCCGCCTTTAACCTGCCTTGACGGATCGAATGATCTCTTCAATTTTTTCAATACAGTTGCCGCATCCACCGCCGGCTTTTAAATAATCCGTTACATCTTCAACGGTCTCAAGGTCATTGCTTTTTACGGCATCTATTATTTCAAGATCACTGACATCAAAGCATTCGCAGACAATATTACCGGGTTTTTCCAATATCTGTATTCCCCTGTAATCTGCAATTGCCTTTTTTAAAGCTGACTGCCCCATTACTGAACAGTGCATTTTTGCCTTTGGCAGTCCGTCAAGATAATCAGAGATGTCATCATTGGTTAATTTTGCAGCTTCATTCAGGGTCATACCCTTGATCATCTCTGTTAAGGCAGATGAGGATGCAACGGCACTTGCACATCCAAATGTCATAAAAGAGGCATCAACAATTCTTTCATTTTCATCAACTTTTAAAAAAAGTTTCAATGCATCACCGCAGCTTAAAGAGCCTGTCTCACCAACAGCGTTGGCATCCTCCATTTCACCCGCATTCCGCGGATTCATAAAATGATCTTTTACTTTATCTGAATAATCCCACATATTTTGCCTCCTTCATTTATTATCTTTGTTCATTTATTATCTTTGTTCCATTTATTGTCTTGGTTCTTAAAAGTTATGTAATGCTCATTTAAATATATAGAGCTTCAAATTTTATTTTAAGTCGTAAGCGGATCGTACTGCTTCGGCTTCATGTCCGTTATTAATCGCATATTTCAATTTTCCAAATTGCGACTAATAATATACTACATTGTGGTATCTTGTCAATGAGCAAAATCTTTAATATTGATGTTTTTTTAAATTTTAGTTAGAATTTACTTTAATTTAAATATAATTCCCGCATAACGGCCATGAGGCTGATATGGATGCCGATCTGGATTCAGATCCAGTCGCCTCTCAACAAATTGGAATAACCGCCATGAGGCGGATCTGGATTGGCCCGGATTAGCCTCAAAGAATCAAAGATTCTGACAAAAAATGAAACAGGTGTAGTAAGTTACGCACTATTTCTTTTCTAATAACATTAAAAAATGGAAAGACAATGAAAATTTATAATTATCCTTCTGCTGATGCAGAAAAAAAAATTAACGCCACCCTTGAAAGGGGGCTTGGATTCAGTGAAACAGATTACAACAATGTCAATGCGTTCATAGAGGATGTTAAATTACGGGGAGATGCCGCCCTTGTTGAATACACAAATAAATTTGATTCAAAGGCTGTGAACGAATCAAATTTATTGGTTACTGAGGAGGAATTTGCCCATGCAGAAAAGAATGTCACTGCCGAATTTTTAAGAGCCCTTGACCGTGCCGTTGATCAATTGGAGTCGTTCCATGGTGCACAAAGGGAAAAATCATGGTTTGATACTCCGAGAGACGGTGTGATAATCGGCCAGATGGTAAGGCCGGTTGACGGGGCGGGCATCTATGTTCCCGGGGCAAAGGGCGGGAAAACGCCACTTGTTTCATCGGTTCTCATGGGTGGAATTCCGGCAAAAATTGCAGGAGTAAAATCCAGAATACTGATGACACCTCCAATGGAGGATGGCAGGATAAATCCATGCATACTTGCTGCTGCTAAAAAAGTGGGCATTACATCTGTATTCAAGGCTGGAAGCGCATGGGCAATTGCAGCCCTTGCATATGGAACAGCACAGGTGCCAAAGGTTAATGTTATCGTGGGGCCCGGCAATATTTATGTGACCCTGGCCAAAAAAATAGTATCCGGAACCGTTGGTATTGACATGATAGCAGGCCCAAGTGAAATTCTGATCCTTGCCGACAAAACAGCTGATCCGAAATTCATTGCAGCAGATCTTCTGTCCCAGGCAGAGCACGATGCAAGGGCTTCAGCAGTGCTTGTAACAGATTCATACGATATCGCAGAACAGACGCAGAAAGCCCTTGAGCATCAGATGGCAAAACTGTCAAGAAGGGAAATAAGCGAAAAATCCATTAAGGATTTCGGCTATATAATGGTTGTATCAGATATTGAAACGGCCATTGATCTTGCAAACCGTATTGCACCTGAGCACCTTGAGCTTCTTGTTAAAGAGCCCTTTGCCCACGTTGGTAAAATCAGGAATGCAGGGGCGGTCTTTCTTGGTCACTATACCCCTGAGCCGGTGGGAGATTATGTGGCAGGGCCCAATCATGTACTGCCAACTGCAGGGACAGCGAAATTTTCATCTGCCCTTTCCGTGGAAAATTTTACAAAAAAAACCAGTATTATAAATTATTCTGAAAACGCCTTTAAAAAAGAAGCCGATGATATCATTATTATGGCGGAAACAGAAGGCCTTGATGCCCATGCAAATTCAATAAAAATCAGAAAAAAATAAAGTAAAAGAATGAAGAAAAATTTAATCCAGGCTGTGGCAATTATTGTCACGGCCTCGGCCATTGGATTTTTGGTCAATTATTTCAGGCCGGACAGTCTGAATATAAGAAAGGACTGGTCTGTTAAAGCCAGTATGACAACTAATTCAGGTGAGAGTCTTATTATTCCCCTTAAACAGGCTGAAAAGATATTTGCGGAAAATAAAGCTATTTTTCTTGATGCCCGTTCACAAGAAGACTATAGCAGATCCCATATCAAGGGCGCTTTAAATCTTCCCGTGCATGAAATTGATGAGAAATTCATGGATATTGCCCAAAAACTTCCTCTGGGCAGACTGATAATAACCTATTGCGATGGCAAGACGTGCAGTTTAAGCCATGATCTGGCAGAATTTCTTTTAAGTGCCGGATTTAACAGGGTAAAAGTTTTAATAAATGGCTTAAGTGTATGGGAAAAAGCTGATATGCCCCTTGAATCTGTGGATACTGAAGTACAATGATTATTGTTAAGACCAAGCCCAGAGTATAACTGAATAGTGATTAATTTAACAGTACAATTAGGATAATGATTGATGAAAAAGCAGAATACAGGCAATTTAAGAAAATTCATCAGAGCCGCCATGATTATCCTCGGTGGTATATTTATTGGCGCAAGTGTTCCAAAGATATTAAATCCTGAAAAATTTGCTGAAATTGTTTTTAATTATCAGGTTTTACCGGACATGTGGATCAATATCCTTGCAATTGTGCTTCCATGGCTTGAGCTTGTAACAGGAATCTGCCTTGTGTTTGATTTTTTTGCTCCCGGAGCTGTAATTGTTGTTAATTTGCTTTTAATGACATTTGTCTGTGTGCTGGTCTATGATCTTGCAAGGGGTGTAGA
>CAZLBE010000190.1:0-5117 GCA_964557635.1 uncultured Desulfobacterales bacterium | reverse complement strand
ATGCCCAAAAAACTTCCCGGCAATGTAAAGGTTAACTGATGCGGTTTGATTCCATACAGACAAAACTTACTTTTGTGGCTTTTATTTTTATTGTCGGAACCGCGGCAATTACAGAATTTGCCGGAGTAAGATATTCTTCTGCCTTTCTTGCAGAAAGATACCATGCAGGGTTTAAGGTGCTTGCAGATTACATGGCGCGCAATGCAGAGCTTGGCGTTATTCTCGGAGATGAAAAAATGCTTGAGCGGCAGTGCAGGAACATGCTGACCCAGAAGGATATATCAAAAGTTGAGATCCTTTCCGGAGAAGGAAAAGTTCTTGCCAGGGCATCTGATGGAACAGATGTTAAAGGAAAAGGAAAAGAGGTGACTGCTGAAATTTTTTCTTCCCAGTCAGGGGATCAGAGTATGTTTCTCTATACCGGACTAAAAAAGAAAAAGCTTGGTGTTGTTGTCATTGATTACAGGCTGGAAAGCCTTGAAAAATTAAAACATAATTTATTAATGAAGCTTGTTTTTATTGGAGTCTTTCTTTCTCTGATTCCAGTGATATGGTATTACCATATTGCAAAATCCATATCAGCTCCTCTGCGTGATCTTGTAACCTTGGCCAGGGAGGTTTCCATGGGGCGGATGGAAAAACGTGCAGAGCTTACAAATCTCCATGAGACAAGGATCCTTGCCAGTACATTTAACGATATGGTGGATGCAATAAAACAGCAGAGGGAAGAGATAGAAAAAGCCCATGTAAAAATGAGCCGTCAAAAGGCATTTGCAGAGCTTGGTAAATTTTCCATGCTTGTTGCCCATGAGATTAAAAATCCACTTTCAATTATCAAGGGAAGTGTGGATATACTGAAAAAGGAGAACACCTCTCCTGAAATCAGGAAACAGATGCTTGACTATCAGACCGATGAACTTTTACGGATGAACAGGCTTGTTGAAGATTTTCTTCTTTTTGCAAGGCCTAAACAACCTGACATGGTTCTAACTGATATAAACGCATTTATAAAAAATTTGACGGAAAAAGCAGGTATTATTCAATCGGATTCAGTTGCAGTGAAGGTAAAAACTTCAATTGATGTAAAGAAAACAATGGTGCTCTGTGATCATAATCTCATGGAAAGGGCTTTAATGAATATTATTAAAAATTGTATTGAAGCCTGTGGAAATAATGGAACATTGCTGATTAAAACATGGCAGGAAGATGATAATTGGTTTTTCAGGACCGAGGATACAGGTTACGGAATTCCCGCTGAAAGCCTTGATAAAATATTTGAGCCGTTTTTTACAACAAAGGCAAAGGGGACAGGGCTTGGACTTGCCATGGTAAAAGATATTGTTGAGATTCATAACGGTAGTATAAGTGCTGGAAATTGTGATACATGCGGTGCATGGTTTCAAATAAGTATAGGGGTTCACTATGGCTGAAATTTTAATTGTGGATGATGAAGAACGTATAAGAAATATTTTACATATCATGCTTTCCCAGGCGGGTCATAAAACTTTTCAGGCCTGTGATGGCAGAGATGCCCTTGAAATTCTGCAGAAAGAAAGCTTTGATCTTGTTATTTCAGATATAAGAATGGACAGGATGAATGGAAAGGAACTTCTTGCTGAGATCAAAAACAACGGTTACGGTATTCCTGTAATATTTATCACTGCATTTGCGTCCCTTGAGTCTGCTGTGGATGCTTTGCGCCTCGGTGCTGCAGATTATCTTGTTAAACCTTTTGATGAGCAGCAGGTACTTCTTGCCGTTGAAAGAGCTCTTGGTGTGGGAAGACTGCTTGCCGAGAATGCAAGGCTTCGTCAGGATATTAACAAGGGAATTATGGGAGAGCATCCTGTCTTCAGATCTCAAAAGATGCTGCAGGTAAAGGATATGGCTGAAAAAGTGGCAAAGTCCAATGCCACTGTGCTTGTAACAGGCGAATCGGGAACGGGCAAGGAAGTTGTATCACGGTTGATTCACATGGCAGGAGACAGACGTACCAGGCGGTTTGTTGCCGTAAATTGTGCAGCCATCTCTCCAAACCTCATAGAATCAGAACTTTTCGGCCATGAAAAAGGGGCCTTTACCGGGGCTGATAAAAAGAAAGAGGGAAAATTCGAATATGCAGACGAAGGAACCCTTTTCCTTGATGAAATCGGAGAACTTCCCTTTGAAGCCCAGTCAAAATTGTTAAGGGTTATTCAGGAAAAAGTTGTCCAGCGTGTTGGTTCCAATATGGACTGCAGGATTAATGTGCGCATTATATGTGCAACAAACCAGGATTTAACCCTTCTTGTAAAGGAAAAAAAATTCAGGGAGGACCTTTATTACAGGCTGGCTGTTTTCCCCATACATGTGCCGCCTTTAAGGGAGAGAAAAAAGGATATCCTTCCCCTTGCCACCCATTTTATTTTAAAATATATTGTAAAAAACAATTTTTCCGGTGATGCATTTACGCCTGCTGCCGCAAAAATTCTGGAGAATTATTCATGGAAGGGGAATGTAAGAGAACTTGCCAATGTAGTTGAGAGGGTCATGATACTCAAGGATGGCAGACTGCCGGTTTCTTCGGATGATTTAAGGTTTCTGGAACTTGAATCGCAGCCTGAGAAAAATACAGGCGGATTGATAAAAATTCCTCCAGGGGGGATTGATTTTGATGAACTTGAAAAAAGTGTTGTTATCCAGGCCCTTGAAATGGCATCCTGGAATAAAAGTGCTGCTGCAAGGCTTTTAGGTCTCACAAGGGCAAGGTTCAGAACTTTGATGAATCTTGTGGAGAGGTAAAAAAGTGGGGATTTTAATATTTATGTTCAGGATTGTCACGCCTGTGCTGACCTTGCTGATGATTTTTTTCGCAGGGCCGGGCCTGGTTTTTTCAGAAAATATCAATCCGGATACAAACTCAAATATTAAATCAAATACAATGCTGATGTTTGTGGGAGAGGATATTTCCGTTACAACCCTTGCTTCGGGAAAACCAGAATCTCCTGCAAATGCGCCGGCTGTGGCAAGGGTGGTTACTGCGGAGGAGATAAAAAAATACGGTTATCAGACCCTTGCAGATCTTCTTGACAGCGAACCGGGTTTTTTAATACTTCCAAAAGGGCAGGGCAGTGTTTCCTGGCTTCGGGGAATGCCGGACAGTATTCTTTTCCTTTACGATGGCGTGCCCATGACCCAGGCAGGTACCAGGAATTTAAATTTTCTTGACAGGGAACTTTCCCTTAAAGGTGTTAAACGTGTTGAGATCATAAGAGGTCCCGGATCTGTTCTATGGGGTGCCGATGCCTTTGCCGGAATTGTTAACATTGTACCCATGACAGGTTTGGACGCTGGCGGCTCAACCCTTTCTGTATATGGCGGAACTGACAACCTTATTGGCAGCTCCTGCAGCAGTGGGGCAAGTGAAAACAACTGGACTTTTTTTCTTGATGCCGATCTTTCCAAAAAAAATGTCAGTGACAATCGATTTAATGTAACAGCCCCTGGAACAGATCCTGGCTCTTCGGATAATACAGTAAGTAAAAAAATCGGTCATTCATGGTACTCAGAGGCGGGATTTAAGGCTTCTATGGCTGAAAAATTTTCATTTTCAGGAAGGATTTTTGATTTTACAAGGGAATTTACAATGCACGATGCCGAAGGCTTACTTTCATGGAAAGGAACGCGTGCCTCATCACCTTCCGGATATTTAAAAGGAACATGGAATATATCTGCCGGGGCATTTAATATAAAAGCGTCAGCATATTACAACAGTATATCAAATGATGTAACAATGGTTGATTTAGAACAGGATCAGGACAGCCGCATATGGCATACGGAACTTTTATGCGACAGGAATCTTTTTAAGACAGGCCTTTTAACGGCAGGTGTATCTTTTAGTGACGTAAACTTCAAAGGTGGTGTTGTCTCCAAGGATTTTTTGCCGCAATCCCTTAAACCTGAGAACAGTATATTACTTCCAATCATAGATCAAAGAAATTATACTGATATAATAAAATCTGTTTTTGTTCAATATCGTCACAGGCTGGCAAAAATTCACTGGTGGGCAGGGGTAAGGTTTGATGACCATTCTGCGTTTGATTCAAAAACAAGTTTTAACTTTGGTTTCAATCTGCCTTTTTCAAAACAATGGCGTTTAAAGGCAGGATTTGGAACGGCATACAGAACGCCGTATTTAAGTCAGAGTTTCAGTGACGTTTCCTATGAACCTGAGGGGGTGGAAACATACAATATTCAGTTAGGGTGGACTCCGGTTCCAGATACTTCTTTTACTTTGACATCTTTTTACAGCAGACTGCATGACCATATTCAGTATGATCCATATGGCGGCCTTTCCATGCCCTTTGAGCAGAAAACAGCCGGAGTTGAATTGTCTTTTATTACTGAGATTTTACAAAATTTATCTTTATCTGCCAATGCTACTTTCATGAATCACTGGGGCGGTTCTGCAGAGTACCTGTTAAAATCCACATATCATGGTCCTGGGACTCAGAGGCCTGAAGATCAAACATGGCACGAGCCCTTTGATTCTGCGGCAGATTATATGGTGAACTGTAAAGCTGTTAAACGTTTTAACATCAGAGGGGTTTGCGGAACCTTTGCCATTGATTTACATAAAACCGGATCTGTTCCCTATACCTATGAAAAGGGAACTGTAACGGGTGAGTATAACTCTCCTGTTATTGTTGGATTAAATTTGAGAATTGATGATTTTTTGACGAAACACATAACGCTTGCAATTTCTGCAGATAATATTTTTGATCAGGATTTTAAGGTTCCTGACATGTATGGCCCCGCAAATGGAGAACCCTTTTCCACTGTCTGCACCATAAGTTACCGGTTTTAAATGGTCTCCTGCCTGATTATTTCTTAAAGAATTGTTATCAAACTTCCTTGCTGCTGAAACTTGTTATCGAAAATTTTGGCATAATTTTTGCTTATTCTTAATTTTCAGGTATTATCCATGTATTATCGATATTAAATTATCGGTAATGATTTATTTTATATGAGGTGGTTTTATGAAAAAAATATTAATTATTTTGTTTTTATTTTTATTTTTTCTAGATTGGTTTTTTTCCTTGTTTGTTGCATTTGCAGATGGGTATTATCATATCGGG
>CAZLBE010000189.1:0-5120 GCA_964557635.1 uncultured Desulfobacterales bacterium | reverse complement strand
AATCCTTAAAAATGCAGTTCAAAGTGTCGACAGCGTAAGCCCCCTGTGGGTTATAATAGATCAGGAATTCTGACATTCAGGTTCACATTCTGCTCAAATCCATACCCCGCCCTTATAAGGCTTAACTCATCAAAGCGGTCAGCCATCATCTGCAGCCCCACAGGAAGCCCATTGAATGACAATCCACATGGTATGGATATTCCTGGAATCCCCGCCATATTTGCAGAAAGGGTAAAAATATCACTTAAATACATTGTAAGGGGGTCATCAATGTGCTCACCTATTTTAAATGCAGGGGTTGGCGCAACGGGAGAAATAATGATATCACATTGTTTAAATGCTTTTTTAAAATCCTCCATGATAAGGGATCTCACCTTTGATGCTCTGCTATAGTATGCATCGTAATACCCGGCAGAAAGGGCATAGGTACCGATTATGATCCTGCGCTGCACCTCATTTCCAAAACCCTTTGACTTGGTTTTTTTATACATATCAATAAGGTTATCACAGGTTTTATCCCTGAACCCGTATTTAACGCCGTCAAAGCGTGCAAGGTTTGAGCTTGCCTCGGAAGGCGCTATTACATAGTAGGCTGCAATTGTATATTCAGTATGGGGAAGGGAAACCTCAATGATTTCAACGCCTGCATTCTCAAGTATTTTCCTTGAATTAATAAAAGCTTTCTCAACATCGGGATCAAGCCCTTTTACAGATAAAAATTCCTTTGGAATCCCGGCTTTCATTCCCTTAAGTCCGTTTTTTTCAAACATTGCAATACCATCTGTAAAATCAGGTACATCAATATCAGCAGATGTTGAATCCATTTCATCATGGCCTGAAATAACATTCATCATTAAAGCGGCATCCTTTACATCCCTTGTTATGGGGCCTATCTGATCAAGGGAAGAAGCATATGAAACAAGACCGAATCTTGACACCCTGCCATAGGTAGGCTTTAGCCCCACAACTCCGCAGTGGGAAGCAGGCTGGCGGATGGAGCCGCCGGTATCGCTTCCAAGGGATCCTGTTGCCATGCATGCAGCAATGGCGGCGGCAGATCCTCCGCTCGAGCCTCCGGGAACATGGTCAAGGTTCCAGGGATTTCTTGTAAGTTGAAATCCGGAATTTTCCGTTGAAGACCCCATGGCAAATTCGTCCATATTGGTTTTTCCAAGAATAACAGCACCTGCTTTTTTTAGCTTTGACACTGCAAAACTGTCATATTGGGGAACAAAATTTTCAAGTATCTTAGATGCACATGTTGTCTTTAGCCCCTTTGTACAGAGAAGATCTTTCAAGGCAATGGGGATTCCAAGTAAAGGCATGGCATCAGCAGCAGCGTAAGCGTCTCTATTTAAATCTGCAAGCCTTTTATCTGCATTATCAGCCTGTTTTAATGCGCCTTGTTCATCAACAGTTAAATATGCGCCAATTTTATCATCAAAGGTATCAATCCTTTCAAGAAGAGCCTTAACAAGCTCTTTTGAAGAAATTTCTCTTTTTTTTAAAAGGTCTTCTGCCTGGTGTATTGTCAATTCATGTAAATCCATATTAAATCACTCCTCTATCCCACAACTCTTGGAACAGTATAAAAATCATCATCCCTTTCAGGTGCATTGGAAAGTGTAACGTCAGGACCGGGAGATTCTTTTTCCACATCTTCTCTTAATACATTAGTTGTAAATACAATATTGGATGCAGGAAGAACTCCCGAAACGTCAGCATCCTTTAATTTGTCAATATATTTAAGAGTTCTGCTTATCTGGTCTGCAAATTTTTCCGTTAATGCATCATCCACCTCAAGGCGGGCAAGATTGGCTATGTACTCAACATCATCTTTTGTAATTTTCATTTTTGATCTTTCCTTACTATGATACCTTTAAATTGATTTGATTCCAGCTGCTTCTCAAACTGCATTGCTTTTTTCCTGTTCATAAAAGAGCCTATTCTAACACGATGCCATATCTTATTCCCTTTTTTCCCCATAGTTCTGTACGCTGTATATCCTTTTTTCTTTAAGGATTCCACCAATTTCAAAGCATCTTTTAAATTTTTGTATGCAGCAATTTGAATTGTATATACTTCAGTCCCATCAACAACAGAAGTATTAAAATTTTCCCCATGCAGCACCATACTCATGGCTTTTCTGCTTTTTTTTATTTCTGTACTCTTTTCTGAAACTTTACCGTTATTTTTTTCTTTAGCTTTAACTTCATAACCTGAAGAACCAGCAGAACCAGCAGAACCAGCAGAACCAGCTTTTCCAACTGATTGAGGAAACTGTGCATCAATGGTTGATACCGGTTTTTTAAGCATCTCGTAAAAATCAAGCCCGGACTTTTTCTCTACTTTGTTTTCCTTTTTCTCTGCATTTACAATTGCTGCAAGTTTTTCCTGAAAATTTTTCGTATCAAAGGACACAGGAGCTGTTCCCCTGCCCACAAGGACCCCTAAAAAAAACATCCAGCCGCAGAGTAAAAAAACACTAAAATATTTCAATAAATTATGAGCAAATATTTTTTTACCGGCCAAAATAATTTTATCCTACATTCTTTCAGGAGCTGAAACACCAAGCAGAAAAAGAGCGTTTCTTATAACTATCTTAACGGCAGAAATCAGACAGAGTCTTGCCATGGTAAGCTCTCTGTCATCTGTAATCACTTTGTGTTTATTGTAATAGCCATGAAACAAAGAAGCAAGGTTCATGAGAAAAGTAAAAATAATGTGGGGATGAAGGTCCCTTGCACTTTTTGCCACAACTTCAGGAAATAAAGCAAGTGTTCGGATAAGTTTTATCTCTTCAGGTTCTTTAAGTTTTGAAGCATAACAAGTCCATTTTAAGGGAAAACTTGCCCCACGACTGTGAGTTTGTTCAATATCATTTATAATTATTCCTTCTCTTTCAGCTTTCATCAGGATGCCTGTTATTCTTGCATGCACATACTGCACATAATAGACAGGATTTTCACTTGTCTGCTGTTTTGCAAGTTCAAGGTCAAAATCAAGGCCGCTGTCAGAGCTTCTGCTTAAGAAAATAAACCTTGCGGCATCTTTTCCAACTTCATCAACAATGTCTTTTAATGTGACAAACTGCCCTGATCTTGTTGACATGGCAACGGGTTCACCGCCTCTGAGCAGATTTACAAGCTGAACCAGAATAACATCAAAATTTTCACTTTTTCCACCTGCAGCGTCTATGGAAGCATTAATTCTTTTTACATAACCGTGATGATCAGCGCCCCATACATCTATTACCCTGTCAAAACCGCGTTCAAATTTTTCCATATGATAGGCAATATCAGAGGCAAAATATGTAGTAAGACCATTGTTTCTTACCACAACCCTGTCTTTTTCATCTCCGAATTTTTCAGTCCTGAACCAGAGTGCCCCGTCTTTTTCATATATAAGGTCCTTGCTCTTGAAATCTTCAATGGTGTTCCAGACTTTTTTTGAATCGTACAGGCTCTGTTCGCTGAACCATTTGTCAAATTTTACACCAAAACAGGACAGGTCCTCTTTTATGTTTTTAAGAATCTTGTCAGCTGCATATCTCGCACATATCATAACCCCGTCATCTTTATTCTGCAGGGCAGGATCATCCCCTTTAAGTTCTTTTACTTCCGCTGCAATCTCCTTTATGTAATCTCCCTGGTAGCAGTCATCTGGAAAATCAATTTTTTTTCCGGCAATTTCATTTAATCGCAGCCATACGGAAAGCCCTAATGTTCTGATCTGTCTTCCCGAATCATTTATATAATACTCTTTTTCAACATCAAAACCTGCAAATGCAAGAATATTCCCGACAGAATCACCAATAGCAGCACCGCGGCCATGGCCTATGTGCAAAGGTCCTGTTGGATTGGCACTTACAAATTCAACCTGAACTTTTTTCCCTTTACCTGAATCAGAACTTCCGTATTGTAAATCTTTTTGAAATATATCCTTTAATATAGGGTACCATGCATCATCGGTACAGAAAAAATTAATGAATCCAGGACCTGCAATCTCGGTTTTCTCAATAATACCCTGGAAATCATCCATGGAAGATACAACAGCCTCGGCTATTTTCCTCGGTGCCATTTTCTGAACAGATGCAGAAACCATGGCAAAATTGGTTGAAAAATCGCCATGGGCATCATGTTTCGGTTCTTCTATTTCCATTTCAGGAAAATTATCAGATTTAAGCAGGCCTTTTTGAAATGCTTTTTCAGCACCATTAAGGATAATTTTTTTAATTGTATTTTTCATTATATATGCTTACTTCTCAAATTCAGAGTTATCTTCCATCTTGAATTTTGGCGTATCATCATCGGAATCTATTTCCTTGATATCATCTTCACTTACGCTTCCGTCCTCAACGAGCAGTTTATCAACCTCAACGATTTCATCAAGCTTTTCTATCTCATCCTCTATTTCTTCTTCAATTTTCGGAAATGATTCAGCATCATCATAGTCAACAACAAACTTATCCCCCTCTCCATTCTTAAAAAAATCTTCAACAGCATCAAAAAGTTTGGAGGCAAGATCAAAGGGAGGAAACAGATTTCTTTTTCTCAATTTTTCAATAAATGCATCTCTGCCCTCCCCATTAACAATGTCCTTTATTTCCTTTAATCCGTATTTTTCATTATGAACAGGAAAGAATGTACCTGCATCAGCCTCTGCAGATTCAAAAAGGGTTAAAATATCATTTTCCTGATCAATCTCAAATCTAAATTTCTGTTTCATATTTCTCCTCCTTAAAGTATTTCTCCCATGGAAATACATAAATATATCAGTCTATAATAATTAAAACTTTTTATTTAAGATAATAAATCCTTAATAATAGTTCAATTATCTTTTATGTCAACAATATATCAATTTAAAATCATTATTTAATACATATGAACAAAAGCAGAATGCAAAAAAAATAAAAATATTGATCTTTAGACCTGTTTTGCAGTAATAAAGGAACTTACAGAAATATGGTGAGCGCTGCAGTTTTTCGTCACCTGTAACCTGTATCTGTTTATTTATAGATTTTCATATACATAATTTCACTTTTGTTATCAGTCATCGACGTATAACTAAAGCGAGCTATGCCCGCAACCCAAGTGCCTACCTCAATTTCTTGTTTTTTA
>CAZLBE010000188.1:3413-5143 GCA_964557635.1 uncultured Desulfobacterales bacterium | reverse complement strand
TAAGAAATAGAACTCAAAAAAGTAACCAAACAGCAATAAGGGAGAAGCTACAAGTGACATCAGACCAGTTTTCATCCCCTGAAGATCATGGGAATACGGACACCACACTTGTCATTGGCGGATGCCGAAGTGGAAAAAGCAGATATGCCCTTGATATGGCAAACAGGATTTCAGGGGGTAAAAAATTATTTATAGCAACCTCAGTGCCAACGGACAATGAAATGGAAGAAAGGGTAAGGATACATCAAAAGGATCGCGGAGAGGACTGGATAACTGCTGAAATCCCCGTTGATATCCCTCAAAAAATAAAAGATGCTTCAAAATCATCGGATGTGATTCTCGTGGACTGCTTAACGCTCTGGGTCTCCAACCTTTTATTCCATGATTTTACACATGATGCAGTAATCGATATTACAGACAAACTTGAAAACGCCCTGAAACAATCATTATGCCCTGTTATTCTTGTATCAAATGAAGTAGGCTCAGGCATTGTACCTGAAAACAGACTTGCAAGGCTGTTCAGGGATACCGCAGGATTTGTCAACCAGAAAGCTGCAGCAGCAGCAGATAATGTTTTTCTCATGGCTGCAGGAATCCCCGTCAAAATAAAAGGCTAAGATTAAAACGTTCTTTAAAAAAAATAAAGCAGAACACCGTGGCAGGGCCTATAAAAGATAAAAAGGATTGAAGCCTGAACTATTTTTATTTAATCACTTTTCTTAATTCCTGTTATGATTCCTGATTCTGTGGGGCCTGTAAACGGGCTGCGTTTTATATCCTGTATCCCTTGTTTTTTAAGCATTGAAAAGAACTCTTCTTCGGAATAAGCCTGCCCTCCTTTTGTTCCGATAAGCATATTAAGGGAAAAAAGTGCAGGGAAAAGTGGGCCCTGTTTTGAATTATCAAGTATAAAATCATGTATGATGATCAATCCTTCGGGTTCAAGGGCTGCAACAGCTTTTTTCATCAGTTTTTCGCAGTTTTCAGGAGATTCAGCATGAAAAATATGGGAAATCCACACAACATCATAGTGGCCTTTTATTTGATCGGTTAAAAAATTTCCATCAATGAAATCAACACGATCTGAAAGTTTAAATCTTTTAATTGTTTTTTCAGCAAAGGGTCGTGTTGTGGGAAGATCAAACACGCTTGCCTTAAGCATGGGGTTGCGCTTTGCAAAATGAATGGCATAGGTTCCGGGCCCGCCTCCAAGATCCAGCAGGTGTTTTTTCCCTGCAAGGTCAATGGCCTCTGAAATTTCCGGAGCGATTCCCATGGCAAGATTAAACATGCCCATTAAAAAACTTTCCCTGCGGATCTCATCATTCTCATGGGATGCACTTGAGCGCACAGGCTGCCCTGTTTTTACAGCTTCATCAAGTTTTGCCCAGGACTCCACAAGGTGGTGATGGTGCATGATAATATACCCTATGTACCTTTTTGAATCCTTTGAAAGAAAAGTATCTGATTCTTCAGTATTAAAATACAGCCCGCCTTTTTTATCAAGAAGCTCCATTGCGCACAGGGCATTAAGCAGCATTTCAAGGCTGCGTTTTTCAACCTGGAGTTTGTCTGCAAGTTCATTGCAGCTTATTGGATTTTTGCCTGTTGCAGTAAAAACATCAAGTTTAACTGCTGCATGGAGAGTACATGTCTGCCAGTAAGCCCCTGAAAGCGTTAAAAGTTTTCCAGGATTCAAATTTTCTGAATTTGCCATAATTTTACTCCTT
>CAZLBE010000188.1:1676-3313 GCA_964557635.1 uncultured Desulfobacterales bacterium | reverse complement strand
TCACTGTCAAGGCCAAATGCACTATGAAGAGCCCTTACAGCAAGTTCAGCATATTTTGCCTGAACTATGCATGAAATTCTTATCTCCGATGTGCTTATCAGTCTGATATTGATATTTTCCGATGCAAGTGCTGAAAACATGGTTGCAGCAACCCCTGAATGGCTTTTCATGCCAAGCCCTATAACTGATACTTTTGCTATGTCTCTTGCAATAAGTATTTCCTCAGCGTCCACTTCTTCTGCAACTTTTTCGGAAATCTGTTTTGCCCTTTCAAAATCATCGTTTGTCACCGTAAAGGTAAGATCGGTTTCTCCTCCGGAACGGGTGTTCTGGATGATCATATCCACCGTGATCTCTTCATCTGCCAGGGGTGAAAATATTTTAGCTGAAATACCGGGCTGATCAGGTACTTTTTTAAATGTTATTCTTGCCTCGTTTTTATCACAGGTGATTCCCGATACAACGACACTTTCCATGTCAGAACTCTCATTAACAACCATTGTCCCCTCCTCTTCGCTAAATGATGACCTGACATGAACAGGCACATTGTATTTTTTTGCAAATTCAACGGAACGAATCTGCAGAACCTTGGCCCCTAAAATGGCCATTTCAAGCATTTCGTCATAGGAAATTACATTAATTTTCCTTGCTTTGTCACAAATTCTCGGATCAGTGGTGTACACCCCGTCCACATCGGTATATATCTCACAAACATCGGCATTAACAGCAGACGCTATTGCAACGGCAGATGTATCAGAACCGCCCCTGCCAAGGGTTGTTATATCTCCGTTCATATCTCTGCCCTGGAATCCCGCCACAACAACAATATATCCATGTGAAATAAGTTCTTTTATGCGGTTTGACTGAATATCAAGAATACGCGCTTTTCCCGGAGTCATGTCCGTTAGAATGCCCGCCTGAAATCCAAGAAGTGATTTTGCAGAATAGCCCATGGATTTAAGAATCATGGCAAGAAGAGCTGCCGTTGTCTGCTCTCCTGTGGCAAGCAGGACATCCAATTCATGCTTGTCCGGTGATTTTGATGCACTGTTGGCAAGGGCTATCAGGTTATTTGTGACACCTGCCATGGCAGAAAGGACGACAACAACACTGTCCCCGTTGTCATAGGCTTTTACAACTCTTTCTGCCACATTTTTAATGCGTGAAATATCCGCAACGGATGTTCCACCGTATTTCTGTACTTTTAATGCCATAGTTACTCCTGTCGTATGACCCTGTTAAAGTCAGGCCAGAATAAATCACTATATCTGGTCTCTATTTAAAGATAAGAATGGGATCATCGTATATAAAATTCAAGTTAAAGAAAATTCCTTTAACAGATTTGCACCTTCAAGTCCAGAGGCAATTAAATTTATTTTTCTATTAAATTTGTCATCGGTTTCAAAAATAATTTTAAGATCAAAACATATTGATCTTTTTTCATGTTCCAGTAATTCAGGCCATTCAATCACAACAACACCACCCGATGATACAATCTCGTCAAACCCCAAGTAATCAAGTTCTTCAGTGGAGCCGAGTCTGTACAGATCCATGTGACAGAGAGCGACTCTTCCGGGATATTCATTTATGATGGTGTATGTAGGGCTTGTGATATAATAATTGTCAGGAACATTCAA
>CAZLBE010000188.1:0-1576 GCA_964557635.1 uncultured Desulfobacterales bacterium | reverse complement strand
CATTTATGATGGTGTATGTAGGGCTTGTGATATAATAATTGTCAGGAACATTCAATCCCTTTGCCATGCCCTGAACAAATGTGGTTTTTCCTGCACCAAGTTCTCCTGTCAGGGAAATTGACATGGCAGTGGTTATCAGGGAGCCAAGTTTTTCTCCAAGATTTTTTGTTTCCTGCCCTGAATATGTTGTAATGCTTATTTTCACAGGATCAATCCGCCATAGCTGTCAGTTCATGGATTGTTTCAGGAATGACATTGACAAGATTTGATGCTGTAAATCCAAAACCGCCCCTTTTGCCGGCAAGAAAATCACCGCAGGTTCCGTGTATATAAGGGCCTGCAACTGCAGCGTTTTCACAGGAAAACCCCTGGGCTGTAAATCCTGATATCATACCGGTTAAAGTATCTCCCATACCACCTGATGCCATTCCGGGATTACCCTTTGTACAGATAAAAATCCTGCTGTCAGGCATTGCTGTGATGGTTCCAGCCCCCTTTAAAACAAGGATAACGTTAAATTTTACTGCAAAATTTTTTGCAGATTCAAGTCTGTTACTCTGTATGTCTGCGCTTGAGCTGTTTATAAGCCTTGCCATTTCTCCGGGATGGGGGGTAAGTATGACAGGTGCTTTTTTCTCCTTTAAAATGTCCGGGTTGTCTGCAATTAAATTTAAAGCATCGGCATCAAGAATCATCGGGATATCAATGGTTTTTATAAGCTCTTTCACAAGAGTTCCAGTATCTTTTTCCATGCCAATGCCAGGGCCGATTGCCATGGCGGTTTTCCCCTTTGAAAGGGAGATAATCCGGTCAAAGGCTTTTTCAGATAAAAATCCTTTTTTCTTTTCAAAAAGGGGGAATGTCATTGTCTCTGTAACCTGTGGTTCCATTACAGGATTGAGACTTTCAGGCACTCCAAGTGTTACAAGACCTGTACCGCATGCCATGGCTGCATTGGCTGCAAGAGCTGCGGCCCCTGTTTTTCCAGTAGAACCTGCAATAATAAGAAGATGCCCGAAATTTCCCTTGTGAGCCTGGGAATTTCTTGGAGTAAAAAATGAACGTACAAGCTTTTTCTCAGTAAGGTTAATTTTCGGGGCTTTTTTTTCAGTAATAAAACCTGGAATACCAATATCTATTATTTTTAGACGGCCTGTAAATTCATTTCCCGGATATAGAATATGCCCGGGCTTTGCAAAGGCAAAACTTGCCGTTGCAAAAGCTTTTATGCTTACACCGCAGGGCTTTCCAGTGTCTGCGTTAAGGCCCGATGGTATATCAATACAGATAACCGGTCTGTGGCTTTTATTTACAAGATCAATCACTTCTTTAAAAAAACCCCTGACATCCGAGTTAAGTCCGGTGCCGAAAATTCCATCCACAAAAATATCATTATGGATAATTTTAGCTTTGTATTTAATAAAAGCGTCCCTGTCTGGAATCTGGATTATTTTATTTTCTATGTTTTGTTTTTTTCCCTTTATTGCAAAAAGTTTTTCCACAAGGCCCATATTTGCCCTTGCATCACCCTTAAGCCGATCCCTTGAAGACAATAGAAAAACATCTGTTTTAATAC
>CAZLBE010000187.1:0-5167 GCA_964557635.1 uncultured Desulfobacterales bacterium | reverse complement strand
TGCTCTTCCGATCTTACACTCTTTCCCTACACGACGCTCTTCCGAAAGAGTGTATTGTTTTTTTATTTAAGACAAAATTTTCAAGTTTTGATGATAAATTAAGAGGTAACGCATGATTTGCTTTTAAAGAATCAAGCGTACCTAATAAAAAATCGGGATCAAAAGCTGTCTGGCTGCAAGGGTAAAGCATTCCTTCCGGTGTTACAGCAAGGCTCTTGCCGATTGCACCCTGGCAAAAAGGTAAATATTGATGATTTTGCTTTCTTGTATTTATTTTCTCAAGTTCCCGTATTATAAGGGGAATATCTCGTAAGGCATTTACCATTTTTAAAGCTTGAACCATTTTTTCAATTCCAGATATAATTTGAACCGGATCTGCTTTTAAAACAGAATTTTCCAGAGCTTTTCCCTTTAATACCAGACAATCAAGACCTATCCCCCTTGCCATGGAAAAACCTCCCAGCATAAGTACAAGACGATAAAGTTTGTCAGCATTAGCCTTTGTTACAACCGTAGTTATATTAAAGGGAATTTTTTTCTGCTCTAAAAGATGAATACCTTTAAAAGTTTCACTGGCTCTACCCCGCAATGATTCCTGCAAAGACGGCTCTCCGTCAAGGCTTATTCCAAGTCTTAATTTAAATTTTTTTATTATATCAATTGCTTTATCATTAATTAATGTTGCATTGGTCTGAATTCCAATACTTGCATTGTGATATTTTTCTCTTATTTTAGAAGATGCATATTCCACAAGATCAGGCACTAAAAAAGGTTCTCCCCCTGTAAGTTGAACATGTAAAAATTTTTGATCAGGATCTAAGAGCAAAAGAGACTGGTCAATAAAATTTTTTGACATATCCACACCAGAGTCTTTTTTCCCTTTATTATTGCCAAGATAGCAATACGAACAGGAAAGATTACACCTGTTTGTGAGCATTAGTATAAGATAGGAAGGACAGACAGCCATGGTCAGATATTCTCCCTTTTTTCCATGGTTTCAACGATATCAGATTCTGATTCAGATAAAACAATATTTGAATTATCATATGAATTAAAAATTTTTCTTTGACCTTTTTTTGTCATGGAAAAAAGTTTTTTATTTAATTTCACAACTTTGGATAAAATTTCAAGATTAGCTTTGTTTATTGCATTTTCTTCAAAACCTGAATCTATCACAAAATCACATTGCTCCACGAGTTTTACAATTTCATCAAGATTATCTTCTGAAATATTATTAAGATTATCCCGAACAAAACATTGTGCTCCCAGGGCATCAGCCACAAAATAATCAATATCATTTTTCAAAAGTACACCCGTTGAAATCATGTATCCTTTTTTGGAAAGAAGCCTGTAAAGAACCGATGCACTTCCCATGCCTCCAAGTACAAAGGCCCTGCCCCTGTCCGGTTTTGTTCTAATTTCAATATTGCCAAGAACTCTGTTAAAACAGGCATTGGAAAAATCATACAAACCGGATACCGTATCATTTTGCAATATATCCTCAGGATGGCCAAAACCTAAAATCCTATTATCCTTGATCAATACCACACGATCCGATACCTTGGCTGCCACCTCTAAATCATGAAGGGAGGCCACAACACAGATATTCTTTTCCCGGCAAAGGTCATGGAGTATGGACATCACTTCCATGCGATTCTTTAAATCCAGATGCATTGTGGGTTCATCAAGGAGAATAATGGCAGGCTCCTGGGCAAGAGCCCTTGCAATGAGAACTTTCTGGCGTTCTCCATCGCTTAAAGTTGCAATGTCCCGGAACATAAGATTTCCGGCATGGACAAGATCAAGGGATTGATTCACAATTTTATCATCTTTAATATTTAATTTTCCTGCCCAGTTTGTGTGGGGATACCTGCCCATGGCAACAAAATCGTAAACGGAAAACAAAGGCGGTGCCACCTTTTGAGTCAATACAATTGACATGATTTTCGCAAGATCACTTGCTTTTATGGTATTAATATTCATACCATTTAAAAAGACTTTACCCTGAATAACACAAAGATGTTTTGAAAGGGTTCTTAATAAAGTTGTTTTACCTACCCCATTTGGGCCAAGAAGGGAAATAAATTCTCCTTTAAAAAATTCAAGATTAATATCCTTGACAATGGATTTTCCTCCATAGCCAACATATAAATTTTCAGTTGAGAGAATAGGATTTTTTTCCATTATAATACCACCTTTCGTTTCATTAGCAGGCTTATTACTATGGGAGCTCCAAAAAAAGCTGTAATGGCTGATATGGGAAGTTCCACAGGTGAGAACACCATGCGTGCCACAAAATCACACAGGCTTGTAACAACAGCACCGATAATAATACACCCTGGAACCAGTATTTTATTGTCCGATGTGCCAAAGACAAGGCGTACCATATGTGGAACGGCAAGGCCAACAAAGGCTACAGGTCCTGCAACAGCTGTTATCATTCCTGCAAGGGCACAGGAAGAAAACAAAATTAAGAACCTGAACAATTTGATATTTACTCCCATGGAAGAAGCATATTCTTCTCCCAGAAGAAAAGCGTTCAAGGGTTTGGCAAGTGCATATATTAAAAGGCATATAACCCCGCCTCCAATGACCATAATTTCAATTTCATTCCAGCGAAATCCTGAAAAACTGCCCAATTGCCAGAGCACAAACCCTTTAATTTTTTCCTGTGCTGCAAAGGCCACAAGAACACTTGTAACGGCATGGCAGAGGTAACCCATCATCAAACCTACTATAAGAAGAGTCACAGAACTTTTAACCCTGGTTGCAATGGACATCACAATTATCATGGTTCCATAGGCGCCCACAAAGGCAGACAATGTAGCCATAAAAGGGTTTAAAACCGTAAATCCAAGGGTTAATGATGTTAACATGACAAAGGAGACCATGAGAGTTGCTCCGGATGAAATACCAAGAATAAACGGACCCACAATGGGATTTCTGAAAAATACCTGAAGCAATAAACCTGCCACAGCAAGGTACCCGCCTCCAAGAGCTGCTGCTATTGCCCTTGGAAGACGGATTTTCCAGATTATAAATCCGTTTATGCTTAAGCTATCATGTTGCCCGATAATTGAGAGCAATTCTTTAAACGGTATGCTTATGGAGCCGTTCATGACATTTGCTGTCATAATTAATAAAAGAATAATACCAAAGAGCAGATATACACCTTTTATTCTGGTTTCTGTTTCCTTACGTATGGTTGCAATATCTATGCTTTGTTCGATATTTGTTGCCATCTTTAATTTACCTTTTAAAAATTTAATTTTTCACCGGATCCTTGTCTGGCAATTGCCTGAAATATTTAAGTTTATGATTCCTATAGCATTCAGGATGTAAAATTGAGGCAATATCTGTTAATATCTCATCCAGTTTATCTCCTGACTGGGAATAAAGAGGCAAAGGCGAATAAACCCTGCCGTCTTTTAAGGGTTTAATCCCGGCAAGCAGAGGATTTGCCCTGGCAAGGGCCTGTTTTGAGGTTGCCCCGCTGTCAGGAGTTCTATAGGTAAAGAATATATCAGCATCTTTGCCGGAATATAAAAACCGCTCCAGGGAAATTTCAATACAGGATTTTCCAAAAACATCCTTAAATTGATAATCACTTAATGCAAGTTCAACAAGTTCTCCAACCCAGCCATTACCCGGTTCCACCAATACTCTTTTTTCATATATATCTCCCCACATGACCTTAGGCTGATATTTTGAATTTTTTGTTGTTTCCCGAATGTCGTCAAGGGATTTTGACACCTTTTCAAAATATTGTTTTGCCTGTTTTTCCTTTTTAAAAAAAGGAGCTATAAACCTTACGAATTTCATTCTTGCACTAAGGCACATGGCAACGGGAGTTGTTGTTATAACGCAGGGGACTTTCATTTCATCAAGCATTGGGATAATGGACATATCCCAGGTAAGAACAAGCTCAGGTTCAGCCTTTCTCAATTGTTCAAAATCAATGGCATTATAATTGCCCAGATAAAGAATTTTTCCATTTTCCATACCTTGCTTTACTTCAGGGATATACCAATTTTCTTTTTTTGTTACCACACCTGTTAATACATCTTTTAAAACACCTAAGGCCTTTAAAATTGCAATATCAAAAAGTCCATAAGCAACAACCCTTTTCACAGGAATTCTTACAACCTGGGATGGTTCATAACCCTCAGGAACCTTTTTTCCCCGGGGCACAAGAATCAAAGTACGCCCTGCCCCGTCCCTCACATCTACATAGCCGTCACCCAAAGGATTAACGGAAAAACTGCCAATACTCATAAAGCTCATATCTTTAACATTGATTTTTTCTTTTGTTTTATTTTTATTTTTATTTTTGATTGTTTTGTCCGCTGGTTTATTATTATCAGAACACCCTGAAAAACCTGCAAAAATAAAGCTGATAATCATTAATGCAAAAACATATTTAAATTTTTTAAAATTAAATCTCATATTATTGCCTCTATTTTTTCCCATGCATATATTAAAAGGCCAAAGGTAAATAAAACCATGCCCATAAAATAAAATCCCTTCCCTGCATCATGTTTAATAATTAATACTATAAATTTTCGCATACCCATGCCTCCTGAACCGGTATGGGGTGAAAAATTTTTAAGATGTATGCTTAAATTGTTAAATAAAACAGGTTCATTAAACTTTAGCACAGACAAATCTTGTTTATTATCTTTGGTTTTTAATAAAAGTTCTGCTCTGACATCCATGGCACGGTTTTCCATGTTAAGAAGACGGCCTCCTTTGTAATAGTCAATCTCAAGTTTATTAAGTTTGATACTTGTGCCTGCAACCTGTATGGTTTTTAAAGGCAATAATACTTTGCCAAGGTATGTAGTTGAAAAAAGATAGGATACAAGATATCCAAGAAACATTATTAACATGCTGTAATGCATGATATGCGGACCAAACCGCATAATAAACCTGGATAAGCGTTTAAAACTCTTACGGGTTTTCCAGAGTTTAATCACCCGGTCAGTGGTGCATGCAAAGGCATTTATGCTTAACAAAAAAAGAAGCCCCACAAGAATAAAAAGCCATGCTGTTTTTGAAAGCGATTCTTTTCCCCATGTTACACTCCATTTTATAAACCCCATATCATTAACAGGTTCAAAAATATGACCAAAATATTTAAGCATAAAATATCCATAGATAAGATCCA
>CAZLBE010000186.1:0-5216 GCA_964557635.1 uncultured Desulfobacterales bacterium | reverse complement strand
GGCGATCTATTGCTGCAGATCGCCTTCCATGCCCGGCTGGCTGCGGAGCAGGGTCATTTCGATCTCAACGATGTGGCGGAAAACCTTACCGCCAAGCTTCGTTGTCCATGGTGTCAAAAAATCTTAAAAAAGGGGATCTTGTCTTAACCCTTGGAGCAGGGGATGTTGTCTCCCTTGGAGAGAGGCTGGTGGAGATGTTGTAACCATGAACAGAAAATTCACAGACATATATGAAAAATTTATGAAGGAATTCATGGGAAATTTTAGTATTAAAAAGGATGAGCCCATGAAAGACCATACATCCTTAAAAGTCGGGGGTAATGCAGATTTCTTTGCCGCCCCGTTGTCTGTGGATGAGCTGAAACAACTGATATCAGGGGCAAAAAAATATAATATTCCTGTTACTTTCATGGGCAGCGGAACCAATATACTTGTGAAAGATAATGGCATACGCGGGCTTGTCATATGTCTTGCAGGAATCAAGGATCAAATAAAAGTTGTCAGGGAAGATGAAAATAAAATTTTAGTTACAGCCTTTTCAGGCATGCTTTTATCTTCTCTTGGAAGATTTGCCTTTGAAAACGGATTTGATGGCTTAAATTTTACAGCAGGAATTCCCGGTACTGTGGGCGGTGCTGTGATGATGAACTCATCAGCGGATAAAAGAAAAATTTCAGATGTAATATCCTTTATTGAAGTGCTTTTATCTTCCGGCAATGTAAAAATAATTGAAAAAAAAGATATTGTTTTTTCATCCGAAGGGCTGTTGTTAAGACCCTTTGAAATTGAAAATTATTATAAACCGGTAGTTCTTAAAGCAGCTTTTCAACTTAAAAAGGGCGATAAAGAAAAGCTCACAGCACAGTGGCATGAAATTTTAAATAAAAGAAATTCAAGCCAGCCTGTATCTTTGTCAAGTGTCGGCTGTTTTTTTAAAAACCCGAAACCCGGCATATCTGCAGGTATGCTCATTGACAGGGCAGGGCTTAAGGGCACAAGATGCGGAAATGCCATGGTATCGGAAAAACACGCAAATTTTATTGTAAATCTTGGAGGGGCAAGGGCAGAAGATATCTTAAGACTTAAAAGGCAGGTGGAAGAAAAAGTGTTTGATCTTTTTTCCATTCACCTTGAAACGGAGGTGAAAATTGAGGGGGACTAAAAAGGTAAGACAAAACAGGTTGCGGTTAGACACTGCAGAATTGCCAGGATTAAATTTTAATTTTATGGAGAGCCTTGAACTCTGCCTCAAATTCATCATGATTATTGTTTTCATAATACTTTCAAGCCTTGTGTTTATTTTTATCCATGATTCAATCACACAGGCAAAATATTTTTCTCTGAAAAAAATTCACATCTCAGGATGCAGGCAGATTTCTAAGTCTGACATTATTAAGCAGGCAGGTGTTTTTCCGGGAGAAAACATATTTGCAATTAATCTTTTTAAAGTTAAAAAACGCCTTGTTTCCCATGAGTGGATTAAAGACGCTTCAGTTGAAAGGAAAATGCCGGGAGAACTTTTTATAAAAATAGAGGAGCAGAACCCTGTTGCAGCTGTATGGGCGGGTGATAAAAGTGCAATCCTGATCAATGATAAAGGAGCTCCGTTTACTGAGAATGATAATTGTAATTTCAGTGACCTGAACAGCTCTTCAGGAAAATTGAACTTTCCTGTTGTCAAGGGACTTGAACTTAAAGAACAACACGGTGTATATGGTTTTTCCGGTAAACTATTTGATTCTGTCATGGAATTTTTATCGGGGTCATATGATATTGCAGGACTTCTTAAGATTTTTCGCAGCACAGAACAGATTAAAATTGACAGAGATATGGGGCTTGATCTGAAAATTGAGGGTTTTTTAGAACCCGCTTCCGGCATTAACAATACTTTTGAAATAAATAAAATCAAAGGGAAAAAATTGAAACCGGAAAATCCTGATTTTATTGTAAATTTTAGACTGGGATTTGGTCGTTATAGAGAAAGGTATAAAAAATTTAACAGGATTATAGATTATTTTAAAATAAATCATATTAACAGGAAAATTTCATCCATAGATCTGTCTGACTTAAAAAATGTAACCGTCAAATTTAAAGAAACTGAAAACAGGGAAATTTTGCCTGACAGTATCAGAGGAGGTGTTTGATTTGCAGGATGAGGAGAGAATAATTGTCGGTCTTGATATCGGAACAACAAAAATTTGTGCTGTTGTAGGTGAAGTGTCCCGGGGTGAGATAAATATTATAGGAGTGGGTTTACATCCCTCTGCGGGGCTTCGCAAAGGTGCTGTGATAAATATTGAATCCACAGTGGAATCAATTAAAAAAGCAGTGGCAGATGCGGAAGTTATGGCCGGATGCGAGATTTCATCTGTGTATGTTGGTATTGCAGGCGGCCACATAAAGGGATTTAACAGCCATGGAATCATTGCCATAAAGGGCAGGGAAATCACTGAGCATGATGTACAAAGAGTTGTTGAGGCTGCAAGTGCAGTTGCCATTCCACTTGACAGGGAAACCATACACGCAATTCCCCAGGAATTTATTGTGGATGATCAGGAGGCGATCCAGAACCCCGTAGGCATGACAGGTGTAAGGCTTGAAACAAAGATTCATATAGTAACAGGAGCCGTTGCCTCGGCAAGGAATATTATTAAATGCTGCAATAAAGCAGGACTTGCAGTATGTGATATTGTACTTGAATCCCTTGCGTCGGGTGAGGCTGTTCTCACACCGGAAGAAAAGGAACTGGGATGTGCACTTGCCGACATAGGCGGTGGGACAACAGACCTTGCACTTTTCAAGGGAAATAATATCAAGCACATTTTTGAATTGACCCTTGGAGGACACAATCTTACAAATGATATATCCATTGGACTTCGAACTCCCCTTGCAGAAGCTGAAAAAATAAAAGTTGACCATGGCACATGCCTTCCAGAGAGCATAAAAAAAGGTGAGACAATTGAAGTCCCGGGTGTGGGAGGACGCGGTGTGAACAAACTTTCCAGGGATATTCTTGCTGAAATTCTTGAACCAAGGGTGGAGGAGATGTTTACCATTCTTAAACGTGAAATTTACAGTAATGGCCTTGAAAACGCTTTCCCATCGGGAATTGTTCTTACCGGGGGAAGTGCTCTTTTGCCAGGCATGTCAGAAATTGTGGAGTCTGTTTTTTCTGCCCCTGTCCGCGTTGGAGAGCCTGTAGGAATTGAGGGCCTGAAGGATGTTGTGAAAAATCCTGCTTTTGCAACTGGGGTAGGTCTTGTAATTTTCGGCAGCAGAGACAGCACAGGCAAAAATCTTGGCGGCAGTGAGGACAGGCTTTTTTCAAAATTGATCAAAAGAATGAAGCAGTGGTTTAAAGATATAATTTAAGCGGCAAAGTTGTCGGTTATCAGTTATCAGTTGTCAGCGCTGGAGGTTGCTTTGGAATTTGAGGACTTGGGAATATGGAAGAAATTTTCACGATTATGTGCAGATTTGTATAACCGCCATGAGGCGGATTTGGATTTGGCCCAGATTGCCTCAAAGAATCAAAGATTCTGACAAATTATGAAATAAGGAGAAAAAATTATGAGTTTTTCGTATGTGGAAAGTGAAAAAACGGCAAGAATAAAGGTTATAGGGGTTGGCGGGGCAGGCACTAATGCCGTTAATAATATGATTGAGGCAAACCTTCAGGGCGTAAAATTTATTGTTGCCAATACAGATGCACAATCCCTTGATACATCAAAGGCTGAACAGAAAATTCAACTTGGATCCGAGTTGACGGAAGGGCTTGGTGCAGGAGCAAATCCAAGTGTGGGAAGGGATGCCGCCCTTGAAAACCTTGATGAGATAAGGGATGCACTTGCTGAAAGCCACATGGTTTTTATTACTGCCGGATTCGGCGGTGGTACAGGAACAGGAGCAACTCCTGTAATTGCAGAAATATGCAGGGACCTTGGTGTCCTAACCGTTGCCGTTGTCACAAAGCCGTTTTCATTTGAGGGAAGAAAAAGGGCAAAACAGGCTGAAGACGGTATAAACAAGCTGCGCGATATTACAGATACGGTTATTACAATCCCAAATGACAGGCTTAGGGGAATAGCACCCAAAGGAGCCAAACTCATTGACATGTTTGTAAAAGCTGATGAGATTTTACACCATTCTGTAAAAGGAATTACAGATTTAATCATGCTTCCCGGACTTGTCAATCTTGATTTTGCAGATGTAAGAACAACCATGTCAAAGGCAGGTATGGCGCTCATGGGTATCGGTATCGCAAGCGGTGAAAACAGGGCAACAGAGGCTGCTGAAAGGGCAATTTCCCATCCTCTTCTTGAAGATATATCAATTTCAGGCGCAAGGGCTGTTTTGATGAATATTACATGTACAAGCGAGATCACCCTTGATGAGATGACAGAGGCTGCAGACCGTATTTATGAAGAGGTTGGAGACGATGCGGAAATCATCTGGGGTCAGGCAATAGATGAAACCCTTGGTGATGAAATGCGGGTGACCGTTATTGCAACCGGAATAGGCGATATTAAAGAGGCCTGTGAAGAAAAAACAGATATCCTTCAGACACAACTGTCAAAGAAAAAGACAGAGCCAGTTGAAAAACCGGCAGGTATTGCAAGGGGGCGTGTAAGAACACCAACGGTAGAGGAACTGGAAAACTGGAATGAATTCGATGACCCCATTCGCATAAGGCGTAAAAAAGCAGTTGGTGAGGATGGAAGAAATGCCTACCGCGGTATCAGTCTTGACAGCGAGGACCTTGAAATTCCAACCTTTCTGCGCAGAAAAGCGGATTAGCAGCAAGAAACAAGAAACAAGATACAAGATACAAGATACAAGATACAGGATATAAGAGACAACATATCAGAAATAGAAGACAGGGAAACGAGATACAGGAGTACACTATTGAAAGACTGCATTAACGGTCGGCAGGGCAGATTGCATATTTGCCCGTAAACATGAAACAGGAGGAAATATCAAAAAAGGCAGAAACAGCAGAAAACTGAAAAAAATAAGGGTGGCAAATTCAGTAAAAACAAAAGCAGATCTATTGTACCATGAGAAAGGGACAATCATTAAAAGAGAAAGAAATTTTATCAAAGTTGCCCTTGTCTATCCCAATACATATGAGGCTGGCATGTCAAGCCTTGGTTACCAGAAGGTTTACAGCCTTATAAATGATATTGATCATGTGGTATGCGAGCGTGTTTTTCTGC
>CAZLBE010000185.1:3723-5219 GCA_964557635.1 uncultured Desulfobacterales bacterium | reverse complement strand
AATAGACGAATATGAGGCACTCTCCAAACATTTACATTATAAGCCGAATATTTACCTTCCTGATAACGGCATGAGGCCGATCTGGATTCAGGTTTAGACCCGCCTCAAAGAATCAAAGATTCTGACAAATTAAAAATTTGCCAGAGCATTACCTGATAAATTCATCAGGATCATCAGGATTAAATGTATCAAGAACAGGCCGTTTATTGGGATCAAGACCGGGTTCCCAGTCAAAAATTTCACAGGAATCCTTTACAAGTTTTCTTGTGAAAGCTCTCATGTGTATATCCATGGGGCAGGCCTCTTCACAGGCTCCGCAGTCAGTACATCTGCCTGCACAATGATATGCCCGCAAAATATGAAACGTTCTTACATCATTTATATCCTGACCCTTGCCAACCCACTGGGGATTTGATTCATCCACAAAACATGTGGGACAATAACACAGGGGGCATGCATTCCTGCAGGCATAACAGCGGATACAGTTCTTGATAAGATCGTTGAAATAGTTCCATTTATCATCTGAACTCATATTTTCAATTTTACGTACATCTGCAAATCGATCTTCAATTTTCTGTTCTTCAACAAGCTCTGTTGCAAGTTCGTCATAAATAACAGGATTTCTGTGAATACAGGTTGTGCAATTGTCTTTGAGGAAATTCTCTTTATCAAGTTCTTTTTTTTCAGATGCTGTTTCCACAAAAAGTTTATTATCTTTTTCAGAAAAGCGGGTGATATCATCATCAAAAAGAGATCTTATTTTTCTTTTATCAACCATTCCGTCACAGGGCACACCTATAATGTAAAGATTTTCCCTTGTTACTTTATTTTCAATGATGTGATTAACAATATTCCTGGAATCACATCCCTTTGCAACAACACCAATCTTTTCTTTTCTGTTTGTAAGGTAATTGGCAAGATTTAATGTGCAGTTGCTGTCCCAGATTAATTCTTCCGCCTGTTCCTGGGTTCTTGCAACGCAGGGAGGACTTGACATCGGTATGGTTCCTTTTTTAAAGCCCACTATCATGTCAACCTTACCGTCCTTTAAAAGACCGGTGCACAGTGTCCTGATTTTATCTGTTAAACTATTCATAAAATTTAACCCCTTAGCCTAACTTTTTTACAAGTCTGTTATTGGGACCAAGAGCTTCGACACTTTCTGTTACCTCTGTTGCAACCTCGGCAAATTTAGTTGCTTCTGCAGAAGATATCCAGGAAAAATGAAGCCTGTCCTTTTCAATTCCAATGTGTTCAAGAAGATTTCCCATGAGGGCAAATTTCCGTCTGGCATAATAATTACCTTCCAGGTAATGGCATTCTCCGGGATGTCAGCCGGAAACCCAGACACCGTCAGCACCTTCTTTAAATGCAGATAAAATAAATTTCGGACTCATTCTTCCTGTGCACGGTATCCTGATAACACGGATGTCGGAAGGATACTGCAGCCTGCTGACTCCGGCAAGATCTGCAGCGCCGTAACTGCACCAATTACA
>CAZLBE010000185.1:0-3623 GCA_964557635.1 uncultured Desulfobacterales bacterium | reverse complement strand
ACTGCAGCCTGCTGACTCCGGCAAGATCTGCAGCGCCGTAACTGCACCAATTACAAAGAAAAGCGATAATTTTTGTTTTTCCTTCAGTCATTTTTTTCTATTTCCTTTTATATGAAAAATTCCGTTCTGCACATAATCGTGAAGATCTCTTCCATACTTTTAGATCCTCAAATTTCAAAATAACCTCTAATGCTGACAACTGATAACTGACAACTGATAACTGAAAACTACGCCTCACTTAAAGCAGAGATCTGTGCAAAAATCTGATTAGTATCAAAGCCCTTCAGGTGAATAGCGCCTGATCTGCACGATGCCACGCAAAGTCCGCATCCCTTGCACAGCACAGGATTTATCTGTGCTTTTCCTGCAAATCTGCCTTCAGTTTCAAATGAAGGCGCAGAATAGGGGCAGATTGAAACACATACGCCACAGGAGCTGCAAAAAACAGAATTTACATTTGCCACAGTACCGCTTGTATGGATGGTTTCCTTTGCAAGCAGGGTTACAGCACGTGATGCTGCTGCCTGACCATGGGCAATTGATTCATCAATAGGTTTTGGATAATGTGCCATACCGCAGAGGAACACCCCGTCCGTTGCAAATTCCGACGGCCCTAATTTTGCATGTTTTTCAACAAAGAACCCGTCTTCATTCAGGGGAACTTTAAAGAAATTGGCAAGTTTTTCATCCCTGTACGGAACAATTGCAGTTGCAAGTGTTATAAGATCCGTTTCGATCTCAAGGGGACGCTGGAGTACATGATCCGTTATGGTAATTGATATTTTTTTGCCGTTGATATTAACCACAGGCTTGTTATCAAGTGAATAGCGGATAAAAATTACACCTTTTTCCCTTGCCTTTTGATAGAGATACTCCCTTTCACCATAGGTTCTTATATCCCTGTAAAGGATAAAAACATCCATTTCAGGGTTTATTTTTTTTAGTTCAAGGGCATTTCCAATGGAGTGTGTACAGCATACCCTGGAACAATAGGGACGATTGGGTTCCCTTGAACCAACGCACTGGATAAAAACAGCTGATTTTAATTCTGTCAGCGACGGGTTTTTATCAATGAATTTTCTGTCAAGATCAAGGCTTGTAATTATTCTTTCATCTTCTCCGAAATGGTATTCATCGGGCTCATACGGTGCAGCACCCGTTGCTATGACGGCAACTCCATGGTCAAGTTCCATCACGTTTTTATCGGAAACAAGGGTTGATTTAAAATTTCCCACAAAACCTTCAACATCTTCAAGAACAGTATTAAGATGAAGCGTAATTTTTTCGTTATTTTTAACTTGATCAATAAGGGAAGTGAGCTTTTCCTGAACATCTTCCCCTTGAAAGGTTTTATAAAGATTGTTTGCCTGGCCTCCAAGAAAGCCCTGTTTTTCCACAAGGTGCACTTCATAGCCCTGTTCGGCAAGGTTTTCTGCAGCGGTCATTCCTGATAATCCACCGCCTATCACCATTGCAACGGGATTTACAAGAAGCTCTGCCTCTTCAAGGGGTTCCATTAATGCAACCTTTGCAACGGCCATCCTTACAAGGTCCTTTGCCTTTTCAGTTGCAAGTTCAGGAGTGTTCTTGTGAACCCAGGAATCCTGGTTTCTTATATTTGCCATCTCAAAGAGATATTTATTAATACCTGCATTCTGCAAGGTTTCCTGGAAAAGAGGCTCATGTGTTTTCGGAGTACAGGATGCAACAACAACACGGTTGAGATTTTTAGACTTAATAATTTGGGCCATGCCGTCCTGGGTGTCCTGGGAACATGAGTAAAGGTTGTCGGCAGCGTATTCAACATAGGGAAGTGTTGCCGCATAATCCCTTACTTCAGGAACGTTTACCACGCTTGCTATATTGGAGCCGCATTTACATACAAATACACCGATTTTCGGGCGTTCACCAATGACATTGGTTTCAGGAATAATTTCTTCCTTTTTTGTTGTTGTATTACGTCCCGGGCTGAGCATTGCACCTGCAACGGCTGCTGCAGCACTGGAATCAACAACAGACTGTGGAATATCCTTTGGCCCCTGAAAGGCACCGCACACAAAAACACCTTTTCTGCTTGTTTCAACCGGGGTAAAGCTTGAAGTTGCAGCAAAATTGCCTTCGGTTAAGTCTATTCCGAGCCTGTTTGCCATTTCAATGGTTTCAGGTGAAATTTCAAGGCCGATGGAAAGAACCACCATATCAAAAACCTCTTTAATTTTTTCACCTGCTTCACTTACATAGTCTATGATAAGATCATCGGAATCATGATCCGGGTTGACAGTATGAACACGGCTTCTGATAAATCGTATTCCCTGTTCCTTGGCCCTGTTGTAATAACGCTCAAAATCTTTACCATGGGTTCTTATATCCATGTAAAAAATCGAGCAGTCTAAATCATCTCCTGCGTGTTCCTTTGCAATGACAGCTTCCTTAAGTGCATACATGCAGCAGACCGAAGAGCAGTATCTGTTGTCGCACCGGTTCATGTCCCTTGAGCCCACACACTGGAACCAGGCTATCTTCTTTGGCTCTTTGTTGTCGGAAAGCCTTATCAGATGGCCGCTTGTGGGGCCGGATGCCGAAAGAATCCTTTCAAACTCCATGGATGTCATGACATTGGGATGCTGGGCATACTGGTAATTGTCCAAGTCGGAAGGATCAAAAGGAGTGAAACCCGGTGCCAGGATAACAGCCCCTGCATCAAGTTCAACGATCTCATCTTCCGTTGTATGATCAATGGCATCCATCTGGCAGACATCTTTACAAACCTGGCATTTGCCGGTTTTAAAATGCATGCACACATCGCGGTCAATGGCCGGATTGTTCGGAACAGCCTGGGCATAGGGCACATAGATCGGCTTTCTTCCCTTAAGCCCCATTTCATATTCCGAAGGAATAAGCATTGGATGCTGTTTTGTAAATTCCTTATTGATTTTTTCAAGCGTTATATGGCCGGTGGGGCATACAGAAGCACATGCACCGCATGCCATGCACACATCGCTCTGGATATGAAAAGGTGTGTCAACCTTCATGTCAAGGCCGCGGCCGGTAAGGCTTATGGCGCTGTTTCCAACTTTTTCACACATGCGCACGCAAAGTCCGCATAAAATACAATCATCATCACCCAAGGGGAAACGGGGTTTTTCAATGCCGTATTTTTCAGCAAGCCCTTTTAAAAGAGAAACATCGGGGCATTTTGCATAGAGCATTTCAACGATGAGTTTGCGCCCCTTGTGAACTGCTTCCGTATCAGTGAAAACCTCCATTCCCTCCCAGATCGGGTAGTTGCAGGAGGTGACAAATTTTGTACGTCTGCCGTCAAAAACCTCAACGGTACACATCCGGCACATACCTGCAGGCTCAAGTGCCTTGTGATAGCACAGGGTTGGAATTTCAATTCCGTATTTCTGTGCTACCTGAAGTATGTACTGTCCTTCTTCTCCCTGAACTTCATTATTGTTAATCTTAAAATTGATCATAGATATTATCCTTGATATGATTTTTTATGTGAAAAACTTCGTATATCAAAACGGATTTTTTATAACGGCCATGAGGCCGATCTGAATTCGGCCCAGATTGCCTCAAAGAATCAAAGATTCTGACAAATTATGGGTCGTAGACGC
>CAZLBE010000184.1:1183-5227 GCA_964557635.1 uncultured Desulfobacterales bacterium | reverse complement strand
ATTCATCAGGACATGACTGTACTTGATGTAATTTCAAAATATCGCCAGACCGAAGTTGTTTTTAAGGGATATGACAAAATGGCCGGTGAATGTGTTTGTTGCAATGCACTTTTTGAACCCTTGAAAAATGTTGCAGTAAAATATGGCCTGAACCTTGGAAAATTAATGGCTGATCTGAAAAAAGCCGTTAAAGAATAATAAGCATCTTTCATAATATACCAAAAGTAGTTTACACTTTTTGCACTTCATTTTTATACTTTTAGTGCCTTTCGTGTATTTCGTGGTTAAAATTTATAAAAAGTGTAAACTAAAATTGAAGGATGCCCGCTTTAATTTGAATTGTCAAAATAACAATTATACCACGGCTAATGATTCCGGCGAGAGGCAACGACGTTTACGAGCTGCCTTTGAAGCAAAAACCGGTTGTCTTTTGGGCCTTGGGATCTGCCTTACAGGTTCAAATGAAGGTAAGGATTTCAGGGACATTTTTTTGCCAAGGTTCTTTTCAATCAAAGCAATCATTTTCTTGTCGTC
The DNA here is from genome assembly GCA_964557635.1 of uncultured Desulfobacterales bacterium. Lineage (GTDB taxonomy): Bacteria > Desulfobacterota > Desulfobacteria > Desulfobacterales > Desulfobacteraceae > WGCX01. The sequence continues at coordinate 4,693 of CAZLBE010000184.1, read as the reverse complement.
CTGCCCCACCAGGGAGTATGCCTGGCCTTTTTTAAGGGCCCTGCCTGTCCGCCCTGTTCTATGGATGTAGGTTTCAACCGTGTCCGGCAGGTCATAGTTGACAACATGGGAAATTCCAGACACATCAATACCGCGTGCAGCAATATCCGTTGCAACCAGAATCTTGAATGTACCGTTTTTAAAACCATTCATGGCTTTTTTCCGGTTCTGCTGGGTCAGGTTCCCCTGCAGCGAGGTGGCACTAAAGCCTGTATTATATAATTGTTTTGCCAGACTTTTTGCCTTGTGTTTGGTTCGGGTAAACACGATGACTCTTTTCATCTTCTCTTGCTTGATAAGATGTTTAAGAAAAGCGGTTCTCTGCTCTTTTTTAACATGAAAATATGCATGGGAAATCGTGGCTAAGGGCCGGGAATGGTTGATTTTGACAGTGACCGGATGATGAAGGATTTTTTCAGCAAGACGTCTGATCTCTATTGGCATGGTTGCAGAAAAAACAAGGGATTGCCGTTTTTTTGGTAATTGTGCAACGATTCGCCGGATGTCAGGAAGAAAGCCTTTGTCAAACATATGATCTGCCTCATCAAGGATCTGCTCTGCAAGCTCCCTTGTGGGTGCCAGAATAAGGGCATGTGCCTTTTTTCGGGAGCAACTCAGCAACCTCTGGAAAAGCGGTAAAACAAACGCTGCTGTTTTTCCAGCTTAAACAGTGGATTCATTTGAATCCGCTTTATATTTTTGTTCTGTGAAGAACAACAAGTCAGGATTGATGGGCAACCGGTAATCGTATGGAATAAGACAGGTTATGGCTCCGCCAAAAGTGTTATACTGCTTTCACGTTTTAAGTAATCAGCATAAACTTCAACGGTAACACACGATGTAGTGAAGACAACGAGGTCAGCGAGGACAAACTGCCAGAAAAAATCTGACAGGGAGGATCTGCTCTTACTTCTAAATAATGGTCTGCATCATACACCAATAAATAAAATTTGCAATCAAATAAAATTATTAGATACTTTGGAAACCTGAAATTTGGTACAGTAAAATTGTTTGAAGACTCAAAAAAATTTGGATTCATATAAGGGAACTTCCAAGAAGACTTTCCTAAAAAACATCTCCTCTTTGAAATGCCGGTTAATTTAAAAAATTTTATAAGACTTGACTTTTAACTGTATTCTTATACCATAGATTAAGTTGTGCTGTTAAAAATGACATGCAAACGTTTCCGCCTTAAGGTGTATATCCCGATACCCATTATGTGGTCTGTTCCCCCTAAGTTAGAAGCCATTATTTTTTTAAGAACACTTTGCCCTTTGTCTGTTATGCAAAAAATTTCATCCTCACAAAGAGTGTTATTTTTTGGAAACTTTAACTCTTTAATACGAGGAGATCTATGTCATTTCATGAAAATTTTTATCCCAGAAAACGTATCACTACCGCTTTGCTTCTTGCTGCGGGCACAGGAAGCCGCCTGCTCCCTTTGACGAAAAAATCACCCAAATGCCTTACCCTTGTTAATGAAATATCCATATTGGAACGATTGATCAAAAGCTTGAATCAGCATGGATTTAAACGTCTCGTTGTGGTTACCGGCCACTTGGAAGAGTGTATTCGAAATTTTCTAAAAACCCGGGCCGGAAATATTAAAATTGAGTATGTTTTCAGCCCATTATACAAAACTACCAATAATATATATTCTTTATGGATGGCCCGGAAAATTATCAATGAACCCTTTATGCTCATTGAAAGTGATCTTGTTTTTGACCCGTCTTTATTGACGGAAATGCTTTATCCTGACAGGATTGCCATCGCACGAATGAAGCCGTGGCTGAACGGCTCAACCGTCACACTCAATCCATCAGATAAAGTCGAGGCATTCCATAGCGATGCAAAAAACAAATTAGATGAGATCCGATATAAAACAGTCAATATTTACAGCCTTTCGGTTTCATCGTGGTACCGGGTTATCAAAAAACTGAACCGGTATATAGTGGCTGGCAGGGTAAATGATTATTACGAAGTCGTATTTCGCCAAATGGTGGCTGAAAAGTCTTTATCCCTTCAAGCGGTTCATTTTGATCATAAACCATGGTATGAGATTGACACCATAGAAGACCTTGCCTCTGCTGAAAAGCTGTTCCCGGAAAAAGTTGGCAAACCACTTCCTTTGTACGATTTAAAACCGGGCAAAATGAAAATTACAGCCATGCCTGTCCCTAAATCTGTTTTAAAAGGAAGCCTTTATGCCCGAGCCTAATTATAAAAACCAGATAGAAAAATATGAATATATTTCAGGTCAGCATGGTGGATACTATCGCCATGATTTTATAGATCATGCGTATCTTTATAACCTTTACTTCCCGCCTGAAGCGGTGTTTACCTGTTTTAAAAACAAAATCCATGACCTTGTCCTGAACTATCCGGTTGCACAGGATGAGCTTGCCGCTCTTGTGGGTAGGCTGATCCATCAACGGCCTGAAAACATTGTTGTCGGTAATGGCGCATCAGAACTGATAAAAATTGTCTCTGGAAACATTGCTAAAAAAATTATTGTCCCGGTGCCTTCGTTTAACGAATATGTAAATGCTGCACCAAAGGGATGCGCCGTGGAATTTCCCCTTGAAACACCATCTTTTGAACTTGATGTGGATAAATTTGCAGCTCACATCATTGAAGCCCATGCAGATGTTGCAGTTGTTGTCACACCGAACAATCCAACCTCCATGGCTGTCCCTAAGTCTGACCTGATACGCCTATCAGAAAAATTGACCGGGCATGACTGTCAATTGATCATTGATGAGTCCTTTATCGATTTTGTTCAGGACCCGGAAAATACATCCATGGAAGATCAAATCGAAACGTATCCCCATCTCGCAATTTTTAAAAGCATGAGCAAAGCATATGGTATCTGCGGTCTTCGCATCGGCTATCTTTTAACTGGAAATGCAAGTTTTATAGAAGCTGTCCGCAAGGGCGTCCATATCTGGAATATTAATGGATTTGCTGAAGAATTTTTAAGGCTTTTGCCCAATTATCGTGATGCCTTTATTAAAAGCTGCCTTCAGGTGAAAAAGGATCGTGATAAACTTTATAAAGACTTAACGGCTTTATCAGGACTCACCGTGTATAAACCGGATGCCAATTTTGTTTTTTGCCGGGTGCCGGATACCGGGCCCAGTGCGCCTGAACTCACAAAAAAATTATTTGTTGAGCATAATATATATATCAAACACTGTCAGGGTAAAACCATGCCTGATGGTGACCGATATATCCGTATCGCCGCCCGCACCAAAAAAGAAAACACCGACCTGGTGCAGGGCCTGGCATCCATTCTCGGTGACAAAACAAAATAGGTAACCGTTCACAATCAATTCCCGAACTGTAAGCTTTACTACGGTGCTGCAGATGCAAGGCGGCGGGCAAGCAGACGAAGTAGTACTAAAGTACTTCAAGTGCAAAGCCAACGCTGCAGGTGCAGTGCCCTGTGACGCTTACAAAAATAGATAAGGA
>CAZLBE010000184.1:0-1083 GCA_964557635.1 uncultured Desulfobacterales bacterium | reverse complement strand
GATGAACACAAAACAATCAAAACCGTCACACCGGACCGGGATGCTCCGGTTTGCTCAAGACCTTCCCAATCTCTGTTCCCTTGCAGGGCTTTTATGTGCGCTTCTGGGGATATACTTTGCCGTATTAAAAAATTTTCCAGCAGCTGTTATCGCAATGATATGGGCAGTTCTTTTTGACTGGGGTGATGGCATTATAGCCCGTAAAATCAAGGGCAGAACAGATGAACAAAAAGATTACGGTGCACAATTAGATTCATTAATTGATATGGTAAGCTTTGGAGTCTGTCCGGCTGTTTTCCTCTTAAGCTATGGCAAGTTCAGCCCATGGTTTTTACCGGGAGCCTTTGTAATTGTTGCCACAAGCGCAATTCGGCTCAGCTATTTCAATATTTTCGGTCTTGTTGACAGTAAAACATACAAAGGGCTTGCACTGGACAACAATGTTATTCTTTTTTCCTTTATTTTTTTATTTGAGCCCTTTTTAAATACTGCGTTCTTTTCAATTTTACTATATATAATGTTCATGATCATGGCCGGGTTTAACCTGTCACCACTTCGAACACCAAAATTTTCCGGAAAATGGTTTTATATACTGATCATTTATACTATTGTATTAACAATTATATACTGCTGGATAATTTTGACCTGAGCATAACAGCCATGAGGCCGATCCGGATCAGACCGGATCTGCCTCTCGAAGTTTTATACCGGTTTTCCGATTTTGGCAAAAACACCATCTGTTAAAATTTTCAGATCTAAAGGGTTAAGTTCAATATCAAACCCGCGACGTCCGGCACTTACATAAATTGTTTCGTGATTAAGCGCAGATATGTCAATGGTGGTTGCAAGTTTCTTTTTCTGTCCAAGGGGGCTTATTCCGCCAATAACATATCCCGTTGACCGCATGGCATCCTTTTCTTTAGCAAGTTTCACTTTTTTTACATGAAAAGCCGCAGCCGCAGATTTAAAATCAAGAAGCATTGACACAGGTATTACTGCCACTGCAAGTTTTGTCTTATCCATCTCAATAACAAGGGTTTTAAACATCCTTTCAGCACCGATTTTTAATTTTTCAACGGCTTC
>CAZLBE010000183.1:0-5230 GCA_964557635.1 uncultured Desulfobacterales bacterium | reverse complement strand
CAGATTCACCTCTCAACAAAATATGAAAAACCCGCTCTAATATTCGGAGTTTTTCATATAAAAGAAAACAAGGAACAAAATACATGGAAAACAATGATAAACCGCAGAATGCAGATGAATATATTGCAATGCTGCGTTCACAGGTGGCGCAGAACACTGAATGCGGAATGACATATTATAATCTTGCAGTGGCGCTTCTTGGTAAAAAAGAATATAAGGAAGCGGAAGATGCTCTGCACAATGCTGTGGAATGTACCCCTAATCTTGCAGAAGCATATGTGCTTTTAGGTGGAATCTGCCTGAAGGATAATGATCTTGAAGGCTGTCTCAAATACAATCAAATTGCCGTTAAATCAAGGGCTGGCTTTGCAGAGGGGTATGGGAATATAGGCTTTATTCTTCTCCAGCAGTGTACAGGAGAAGACAGTAAAGCTGATGAGGACAGACTTGAGACTGCCATTAAAAATCTTCAGAAGGCTGTGGTCTTTAATCCGAAATTTGTCCAGGCCTTTACAACCCTTGGCACGGCATATTTTATGAGAGGACTTATTGACGAAGGTATTGCTGCCAATCTCAAGGCGGTGAGCATTGAACCTGATTTTCCCATTGCCCATAATAATCTTGCCGTGGCATATCTTGAAAAAGGGGAGTTTGAAAAATCAATAGAGCATTGTGATAAAGCTGAAAAACTCGGATTTAAAGTTCTTGACCAGCTAAAAAAAGAACTTGAGCCCCATAGAAAAAATTAGATGACAGATCCTTTATTCAGATATCATGTTCCTGGAAATTCTGGATTTGTCAATTCTGCATCTTTTCTCTGGAAGACACCGCTTGCGGGAAAATCTGGCAGCTGTGCTGCAGATATCACCTCTCAATTTTTAATCAAAGATTATTTTGAATCTGCAACAAGTTTTATTCAGCAACACGATTATAAGATTTTAAATAAGGGCCTGAAGTTTAATCTTAAAAAAAATGTTTTTTTATCTGATATCTGTTATATTGACATCTCCCTTGAAAAGCACGGGGCGTTTTACCATCCTGCAAAAGTAAGCGTTGAACTGAACAATGGCAGGATTTTGTTTTTTGTTTTAAATGTTGCTGTATCCGATGCAGGGCTTGCCCTTATTGAAAATGAATACAATACCATATCAAGATTGAATAAAGAAAAACAATCAGGCACTTTGATTCCACAAGTTTTCGGAATGGGAAAAATCAATACAAAAAAAGGCTGTGCAGCATTTTTCCTTGCCCAGTGGTTTAATGACTTCCATGAATTTCATGTCACATCTTCTTTAACCAGCCCTTTTGATGAAGGAAAAATTGGTTTATGGAAATCCAATGGTACAATTTCAAAAATTTCATCCCCGGATTATTTTATCATATATGAAAAAGCCTCTGAAATTCTCACTAAATTTTATAATCCTGAAACCTTTGAGCAGATTTTCCCATGGCATCATGCTGCAGGTGATTTTGTAGTAAAAAGAACGGGTAACAGTTTTGATGTTCGCCTGATCACCGTTAGAAATTATGGCGCCCTGTTTGGTGCATCTCCTGATTCAAAAGAGCCTGAATCCATGGAAAAAGATAATGACTTTTTACTGCATGGCCTTCTTTTTTTTCTTCTTAATCTATCCGTAAGAATGCGGATTGACAGAATTGACGGCACAGGTGATTATTGTCTGATCGATTCAAACGTTATCTCTTATGTTTTAAAAGGTTTTTTAAAGGGGCTGTCAAATAAATACCTGCCAGGCAGCTCTGAGAAGAATATTGCAGAGACTTTTCTTGAATTTGCAGAGCAGTTCAGTGATGATGAATTGTATGAAATGCTTGTAATGATAGTGAATTCATATAATGAAAAGGCACCGGAAACAGCCCTTGTCAAAGAGAGTCTCCATGAGCACAGTAAACTTTTATTTAAAAAAATAATTATGACATAAAAAATACGCTTTTTTATTGACAAGTCCCTGCAGAAACTTTATACAAGCTTTATTAATCTGTTAAGAAGAAAAGATATGATGGCCTGATATGGAATATTTTACATATAGATCATCATAGCAAACTTATCCGGGTATTTGACCTGGATTAATAAATTGTAAGCATGGCTATTGATCGGAATTGATGCCCTTTTCATTTTTTATTAAAAAAATTAAGGCAAAACAATTTTTATCAAAAAAATGTAAATTAACTATTAACGGAGGTAAGTAAATGGCAAAACATGAAACTCCCTTACTGGACCAGCTGGAGTCTGGACCATGGCCGAGTTTTGTCTCTGACCTGAAACAGCAGGCCGAAGTCAGGGCAAAAAATGAAGCAGGTATTGAATTCCAGATCCCACAGGATTGCTGCGAAGATCTTCTCGGTCTTCTGGAACTTTCTTACAAAGATGGAGTGACACACTGGAAACATGGTGGAATCGTTGGTGTGTTCGGTTATGGCGGTGGTGTAATCGGAAGGTATTGTGATCAGCCGGAAATGTTCCCCGGTGTTGAAGCTTTTCATACTCTGCGTGTAAACCAGCCCGCTGGAAAATACTACACCACAAAATATTTAAGAGAGATCATGGAACTCTGGAACCGCAGGGGAAGTGGTCTTACAAATATGCATGGCTCAACAGGCGATATTATTCTTCTTGGCACAACAACCCCCCAGCTTGAAGAAATTTTTTATGAAATGACTCACAGGTTGAATCAGGATCTTGGCGGATCAGGCTCCAACCTTCGTACCCCTGCAGACTGTCTTGGTCAGTCAAGGTGTGAGTTTGCCTGCTATGATACCCAGGATCTCTGTCATTTTCTGACAAATGAGTATCAGGATGAGCTTCACCGTCCTGCATTCCCTTATAAATTTAAATTCAAATTTGACGGATGTCCAAACTGCTGTGTTGCTTCAATTGCACGTTCTGACATGTCCTTTATCGGTACATGGAAAGATGATATCAGAATTGATCAGGATGCAGTGAATAAATATGTTGAAAATGATCCTGCATATCCTGCTGAAGCAGGAGCACATAAAGGAAGCAGGGACTGGGGTGAATTTGACATAGAAAAAGAGGTTCTTAACCTCTGTCCAACACACTGCATGAAATTTGAAAATAAAAAACTTTACATTGACGATGCAAACTGCACACGCTGCATGCACTGCATAAATGTAATGCCAAGAGCTATAAAACCAGGTAAAGAGAAAGGCTGTTCAATTCTCATCGGTGCCAAGGCTCCTATTCTTGACGGTGCCCAGATGGCATCCCTTCTCGTTCCTTTTATGCCGGTTAATGCTGAAAATGATTATGAAGAAATAACAGATCTCATTGACAAGATCTGGGACTGGTGGATGGAAGAGGCCAAGAACCGTGAAAGAATTGGTGAGCTCCTCAAACGTCAGGGCTTCCAGAAACTTCTTGAGGTTACAGGGCTTAAAGCTCTGCCACAGCATGTTCAACACCCGAGGGAGAACCCCTATATCTTCTGGAAAGAAGATGAAGTACCAGGCGGCTTTACCCGTGACATTAAAGAATTCAGAAAACTTCATCAGAGATAAGGAGGGAGAATAACAATGGCATTTATATCATCCGGTTATAATCCGGACAAACCGATGCAGGACAGGATTACAGACATCGGCCCAAGAAAATATGATGAATTTTATCCTTCTGTAATTGCAAAAAATAAAGGCAAATGGGCATATCACGAGATCCTTGAGCCAGGCGTACTTGTACATGTTGCAGAATCAGGAGATGAGGTTTATACGGTCAGGGTTGGCGGCGCACGTTTCATGAGCACAACCCATATTGAAGAGATCTGTCAGATTGCTGACAAGTACTGTGACGGACATATTCGTTTTACAACAAGAAACAATATTGAGTTCATGGTTGATTCCAAGGATAAAGTAGAGCCCCTTAAAAATGATCTAAAAAGCAGAAAATTTGCCGGCGGCAGCCTTAAATTCCCCATTGGCGGAACAGGCGCAGGCATAACAAATATAGTTCATACCCAGGGCTGGATCCACTGCCATACACCTGCAACAGATGCTTCAGGTACAGTAAAGTCAACAATGGACGTGCTGTTTAAAGATTTCCAGGATATGAGACTTCCTGCACATTTAAGGGTTTCCATGGCATGCTGTCTTAACATGTGCGGTGCTGTTCACTGCTCTGATATCGCAATCCTTGGTTATCACAGAAAGCCCCCAATGGTTGACCATGAATATCTTGATAAAATGTGCGAGCTTCCCCTTGCAGTTGCAGCATGCCCGACTTCTGCAATTAAACCGGCCAAGGTTAAACTTGACGATGGAACGGAAGTTAAATCTGTTGCTGTAAATAAAGATAGATGTATGTTCTGTGGTAACTGCTACACCATGTGTCCTTCCATGCCCCTTGCAGATGCACAAGGTGACGGTATTGTTCTCATGGCAGGCGGAAAAATTTCCAACACAAGAAGCATGCCTAAATTCTCCAAGGTTGTTGTTGCATTTATTCCAAATGAACCGCCAAGATGGCCCACCATGACAAAAACCATAAAAAGAATGGTTGAAGCCTATGCAAAGGGCGCCAATAAATACGAACGTCTTGGTGAGTGGGCTGACAGAATCGGATGGGAAAAGTTCTTTGAGGTATGTGAGCTTGATTTTACCCATCATCTTATTGATGATTTCCGTCAGCAGGCATACAGCTCATGGCGCCAGACATCTCAGTTCAAGTTCTAATTTTTTACAGCTTTAACTGAAATTTTTAGCATATTAGAATGAACAGCCGGAGCGCAGATATGAGCACTCCGGCTGTTATCTTTTAGTGGGTAAAATAATTAATGGACAGGGAGTAAAAATCATGAGCGATCTTTTAAATGACAAAGAAGCGGCAACTAAAGCTGTTGTTGACTTTATAAAATCAAAATCAAAAACAAAATCAAAATTTTATTTTAAAGATTTTTCAAAGGTGTTTCCCGATGATAAACTAAGGGCCATAAAAAAAGTTATCAATCAGATGATTAAGGATGAAGTCCTTGAATACTGGTCAAGCGGAAGTACAACCATGTATGGATTGGCCGGTGCAGGAAAACAGCACGCATCTGAAGGCGAAGAATAATTTTAACTTAATTGTTCGGATTTGAGATAGACTTTCAGTCTAATCACCTTATCTTAAAATTGGCCCAAGACCAGAAATCGGTACTTTGATAGGTCAGGTTTTTTTTATTTTTTCTTTTTATCAATTGTTGTCTTTTTTTTTATAAGAAAT
>CAZLBE010000182.1:0-5231 GCA_964557635.1 uncultured Desulfobacterales bacterium | reverse complement strand
CCATGTGCCTGACTCAATTTCTTGTTTTTTATTACAGTAATTCAGGGGTAAGGCAATAATGAATGGCTGTGAGGTTGAAAAAAAATGGAAATATGCATTTTTTAGATAAAATACCCCCTGACTTAGGCCATTTTTTATTTGTGGCACTGTTTTCATTGTTAATCGGCCTGGAGCAGCGGCAGCATCATATATCCGATGGGGAAAAAATTCTGTTTGGTACAGACAGGACTTTTACACTGATAGGAATTCTTGGCTTCATACTCTATGTTATTTCGCCTTTAACCATGCTGCCTTTCCTTGCCGGTGGATTCAGTATCACATTATTTTTTGTTGTGTACTATCACAACAGAATTAAGGTGGGAAAAAATTTTGGTATCACATCCATTGTGATTGCATTAATCACTTATTGCCTTGCTCCCCTGGTTTATCTGCAGCCCCTGTGGATGGCTCTTTTAATCGGTGTGAGTGTTTTAATTCTCACTGAAGTAAAAGAAGATCTTTTTAATTTTTCGAAAAAAATTAACAGGTATGAGTTTCTAACCCTGGCAAAATTTATCATTCTGGCAGGGATCGTGCTGCCTCTGCTGCCCCACAGCCCTATTTCAAAATCTTTTGATATTTCACCCTATCAGTTCTGGTTAACCATTGTGGCTGTATCGGGAATTTCCTATTTCAGCTATCTGATAAAAAAATTTATTTTCCCTGATTCGGGAATTCTGCTGTCAGCTATGCTTGGCGGCCTGTACAGCAGCACTGCAACTACTGTAATCCTTGCCAGGGAAAGCAAGAAAGGCGCTCCTTCAGGGCAGATTGCTGCAGGGATTATTGCGGCAACGGGAATGATGTATATAAGGCTGCTCATATTAGCTTTCATGTTTAACGATAAAATTGCAAAAAAGCTTTTGCCCGGCTTCTTTGTTCTTATTGCGGCAAGTGTGCCCATCGTCTGGTATTTCTGGCGGCATGGCAGTGATAAAGCTGCCGCAGCTTTAGTTGAATCAGAGCAGGAACATAAAAATCCCCTTGAACTTAAAACAGCTGTTATTTTTGGTTTTCTGTTTGCCTTTTTTGGTATTCTGACACAGTTTGTAGTCCAACATTATGGAAAGGCTGGTGTGAATATTCTGTCTTTTGTAGTAGGTGTGACGGATATTGATCCTTATATTCTGAATCTTTTTCAGGGAGGTACCGCCACGATCGGCGTTGTCACCATTGCCAGAGCAACTATTATTGCCACAGCGAGCAATAATTTAATCAAAATGGTTTATGCGGTCAGTCTGGGAAGCCGCGAACTTAAAAGTAAAGTTATAGCAGGTTTTCTAATCCTTGTAGCTTTGAGTTTTTTGATGTGTATGGGCTTTTATTAGAATTTGACCTTACATACATAACCGGAGAAAAAAATGTCTGAAGATTATTATAAATTACTTGGAGTTTCAAAAACAGCTTCTAATAAAGAAATTAAAAAAGCTTATCGCAAGCTTGCAAGAAAATGGCATCCGGATATTAATCCGGGGAATAAAAAAGCGGAAGAAAAGTTCAAAGAAATTTCGAGAGCCTATGACTGTTTGAGTGATAATAAAAAAAGAAAACTTTACGATGAATTTGGTGAAGACGGGCTTAACGCAGGATTTGATGCCGACGCAACAAGAGAGTATAAGCAGTGGAAATCAGCGGAACATAAAAAAGGTGGTTTTTCAGACAGTGGCGCAGGAAAATACCAGAGTTATGAAGATATTTTTGGAGATGTCTTTGGCTTTTCCACAGGAGAAAATAGAGGCCCTCACACAATGGTTGTTGAGGGAAGAGATATTGAATATGAAATAACGATCGATTTTCTTTCTGCTTTAAAAGGTTTTGAAACCACGGTGTCAATGGAAAAAATAAAACAATGTTCAGGCTGCAACGGTTCCGGAACAGATCCGGAATCAAAGTTTACAATCTGCAGTGCATGTGGTGGTACAGGCCAGGTTGATGTGGCCAAAGGGCCCATGACTTTTAAAAAAAGCTGTCCTGTCTGCGGTGGGAAAGGTTCAACCGGGAAACCCTGTCAAGAGTGCTCCGGTAAAGGTCAAATTCCTTACACTGAAAAAATCAAGGTGAAAATTCCTCCGGGCGTAAAGGAAGGATCAAAGGTCAGGGTAACTGGGAAAGGTGAGCAGGGGATTAATTCTGATCGCTGTGGTGATCTTTATTTTATAATTCATATAAAACCACATTCTTTTTTAAAAAGATATGGTGATAATATCCACATGAATGTGCCTGTTACGGTTTATGAAGCTATGGCAGGTGGAAAGATTATAATCCCGACCATAGAGGGAAAGGTCAGCCTGAAAATACCCCCGAAAAGTCAAACGGGTCAGGTACTTAAGCTCAGGGGCAAAGGGGCATTAAATCTAAAAACAGGCAATAGAGGTGATCTGTTAGTAAAATTGAAGGTTTTAGTTCCCAGGACTGAAGACAAAGAAATTCTTAATGCAGTTAAAAAATTAGACGGCCTGTATAAAGAAGATATCAGATCGGGACTTGTATTTTAAGTTTTTATTTAAATTGATCAGGCAGGTATTATTATGAGCAAAAAACTATGGTCCGTTTCAGAAATAATAGAAATTTTTAATGTTGATCAAAAATTTATTGAAGATCTTGAAAACGAAAATATCATTTGCAATACAGGCAGAGAAAATACATCTGAAAAGTTTTTTTCCGAAGAAGATATGGAAAGATTACGACTTGCAAAAATTTTCATGCACGAGATGGATGTAAATATACCGGGGATTGAAGTAATTCTGCAGATGCGGCAAAGTATGATTGATATGAGAAAACAACTTGACGCTATTCTTGAAGATATGGCCTGTCATCTTAAGACTGCATTAAAAGAAGACAGATGAAAAAATTACATTTTCCTGATCCGTTCAAACACAAACGGGTTTCCATACAGGATACCAACAAACTTTTTGAAGATCAGCTGAAGCGGGGACAACGCATAGCGGATTGGTTTGCCGCAGTAATGGGATCATGGACATTTATAATAGCTCAAACAATTATTCTAATGGCATGGGCTGGATTAAATGTAGCGGCGTGGATCAGACACTGGGACCCCTATCCCTTTATTCTGATGAACCTTGTGATTTCCATACAGGCTGCCTATGCGGCACCCATTATAATGATGAATCAAAACAGACAGGCAGAACGTGATCGCTTAGAGGCTCATAATGATTACCTTATAAATAAAAAGGCGGAAGAAGAAGTTCGAGCTATTCTGGATCATAATTCCGCTCAAAATGATGCACTTCTTGCCGTTTATGAAAGAATTTTGAAGATAGATGCCGGTTTAGAAGGTTTTTTATCTCAAAATACAAATATTAATGACCAAAATGAAAAGAGGAGGAGTTAAAAATGTACAAATGTATTCTGGTACCTCTGGATGGATCGAAAAGAGCAGAGGCCATATTACCACATGTTGAGGAGATTGCGCTTAATTTTCATTCAAAGCTGGTTTTTATGCAGATGGTTGAAATGCCACCTATAATGATGGGTTCTGAAACTCCTTATCTCGAAGGTTTTCAAAAGGAGATGGAAGAGGTGGCAAGGCAGGCGGACCTTTATCTGAAAACTGTAAACGGGGAATTTCGTGAAAAAGGTATAAAATCGAAAATAATCGTATCCCACGGTCCTGTTGTTGATGGGATTATAAACACTGCAGAAGCCGAAAATGCAGATCTTATAGCCATAGCCAGTCACGGCAGGACCGGGCTGTCAAAGGTTTTTTACGGCAGTGTTGCTGCTGGAATTATGCACAGGATAGACAGGCCACTGCTCATTGTTCGTGCCGCCTAAAAAATTTGAAGTATTTTTATAAACGGCCATGAGGCCGACCTAAAGACTCTCAGATGGCCTCAAAGAATCAAAGATTCTGAGAAAAATGGGCTGAAAGCGCGAAGCCAATAAACGTAACAGATTACGCTCTATTTCTTACAAAAAAAACAAGGAGAAAAAATCATGAAGGCAAGAAAGATTAAAGACGGTATTTACTGGATGGGTTTTGTGGACTGGGACAGGCGTTTATTTGATACTCTTGTACCCCTTCCCGACGGAACCAGTTATAATGCTTATCTCGTTAAAGGAAGCGAAAAGACTGCCCTGATTGATACTGTTGAGACACCCATGGCGGATGAACTCTTAGAGCAGCTTAAAGATGTTGACAAAATAGATTATCTTGTTTCAAATCATGCAGAACAGGATCACTCCGGAATCATCCCGAAAATTCTTGAAAAATATCCCGATGCCAGATTGATAACAACACCCAAGGCAAAGGGAATGCTCATGGATCTTTTACCGATTTCCGAAGCATTTTTTACCACTGTACAGGACGGTGAGACCCTTTCCCTCGGGGACAGGACATTAAAATTTATTTACACGCCGTGGGTTCACTGGCCTGAGACAATGTGCACCTATCTTGAAGAAGATGAAATCCTGTTCAGTTGTGATTTTTTCGGTTCCCATATTGCAACCACAGATCTTTTTGTAACGGATGAAGAGCGGGTTTATGAGGCGGCAAAGCGTTATTTTGCCGAAATCATGATGCCTTTCAGAAATGTGATTAAAAAAGATCTCAAAAAATTAGAGCCCTATAGTATAAAAATGATAGCTCCGGGACACGGCCAGATATTCCAGCGCCCGGAACTGATCCTTGATGCCTACCGGGAATGGGTTCAGGACTCCTGCCGGAACATAGTTGTACTGCCCTATGTGTCCATGCATGAAAGCACCAGGCTCATGGTGGATTATTTGACTGCCTCTCTTGTGGAAAAAGGGGTAAAAGTGGAATTGTTCAACCTTGCGGTAACCGACATCGGAAAACTTGCCATGGCGCTTGTTGATGCTGCGACAATCGTTGTGGGCACTCCCACGGTTCTTGCAGGCCCGCACCCCTACGCTGCTTATGCTGCATTTCTGGCAAATGCCCTGCGTCCCAATACAAAATTTCTCTCCATAATAGGATCTTATGGGTGGGGAGGAAAAACCGTTGAAACGCTTGCCGGAATGATTCCCAATCTAAAAGTGGAAGTTTTAACTCCCGTTCTCTGTAAGGGAAAACCTTCAGATGATGCGTATAAGGCATTGGATGAGCTTGCATCTGCAATTGCCGAAAAACACAGGGAACAGGGATTTAATTAAGTTTTAAGGAGGTTATTGCATCAATGCATTTTTCTTCATCAAAAGCTGTATGTTTA
>CAZLBE010000181.1:0-5248 GCA_964557635.1 uncultured Desulfobacterales bacterium | reverse complement strand
CGCTTTAGTGCCTTACCCCTGAATTTCTGTAATAAAAAACAAGAAATTGAGGTAGACACATGGGTTGCGGGCATAGCTCGCTTTAGTTTTTCAAGTCCTTTTTCCGTTGAAACAGAAGGAAAATATCCAAGATCTTTTTTTGCCCTTGAAATATCAAACCAGTGGGAAGTGGCAAGTTCATCAGCAACAAATCTTGTCATTGGAGGCTCTTTATCTATTCTGAAAATTTTATAAAACAGTTCAAAAAAAGATCCTGCAAGCCATGCAAAACGAACGGAAACAGAACCGGAAACCGGATCAAGACCTGCAGTATCAAGGATATCATCAACCATTGACCACAATTTAACGGGCCTGTCCTGGCTGATAAAATAAACATTACCTGACAGGCAGGGATTTTTTTTTAATGCATCACATGCAAGTATATGGGCATCGGCAGCATTGTCAATATAAATTGTATCAACAAGATTTTCTCCGCTGCCTATTCTCTTTAAACTTTTCGCCTTTTTAATTATTCCGGGAATCAGGTGATTATCACCCGGCCCCCATATGAGGTGGGGCCTTAAAATGATCACCCTTAAATCTTCACATGCAGCAGATCTCACCATTTTTTCGGCAATTGCCTTTGTTTCGGGATAGAAGGCGCTAAAATGTTCTGCATACGGTATGGATTCATCAACGCCTGCCATATCTTTTCCGTTAAACACAACGCTTGGAGAACTTGTATAAACAAGTATTTTAACCTTGTTTTTAAGGCAGGCGGAAATGACATTTTTCGTTCCTGTGACATTGGTTGCGAAAAAATCAGATTTTTTTCCCCATATATCAGCCTTTGCAGCTGTGTGAAACACTGTCTGAACACCTTGAAAACTTTTTTCAAGTATGGCCGGATTCCTTATATCTCCCTGTATCTGTTTTGCTCCGATCCTTTGAAGATCAGGATAAAATTTTCTTGAAAGGCTTATTACACTGTCTCCCCTTAGCAGGAGTTTTTCCACTACAGCCTTGCCTAAAAATCCTCCTCCTCCAGTGACGAGCACATTTTCATGTATTTTTTGCATGTTTTTCATTTTGTTACCGCAGGGGCAATCCTTTGTGATTGACCTGATTACCATTTTGTGACGGCCCTGACTGCCTTTAGTGCCTTACTCCTGAATTTCTGTAATAAAAAACAAGAAATTGAGTCAGGCACATGGGTTGCGGCCATAGCCCGCTTTAGTGGTTGCCCTAATTGCTTTTTCTGCAGTAAACCACAAGACTTTTACCCATTAAAGGGTTGAGGAGTCTGTCAATCAATTTTGTTATAAAAGGTTTTTTCATGATATCCCATACCAGAAATTTATGGTAGAGCTTAACGGGGAAAAAATCTGTCCGGTCAAGCCCTGCAAGGCATTTCAGCCACCAGAAAGGAGAATGGATACTGTGGGCATAATGGGTTTTAAACACATGAAATCCTTTTGCCTCAAGTTTTTCTATCAATTCTTTTTTCCTGTAAATCCTTATGTGACCGTTTTTTGTATGGGAATATTCATATGACAGAAACCAGCAAATTTTTTCAGGCCAGAATCTCGGCACACTTAAAGCAAGAACTCCCCCGGGATGAAGCACCCTTTTTATTTCAGCAAGTGCCTTTTCATCCATTGTAATATGCTCCATAACCTCGGAGCAGATAACAATATCAAAACTTTTATCCTTAAATGGAAGACAGGTTACATCAGAAACCGAAAGGGCTGCAATTGAATCCTTTAAAGGGAAAAATTTTCCATTTAATTTAAGCTTTTCCTCTACTTTTAAAATATCTTCATAACAAAGATCCGCCCCGACACAGAAATTCCCATTAAAACGGCAGGCCTCGGCAGTGTGCCTTCCTTCTCCGCATCCAATATCAAGAATTTTATTTTTCAGTTTTTTGTCAAGCCCATGTTTTATATCAAGGCCATGTGTCATATTAAGGTACTTGAAATCAATGGTAAGCATTTATTACTTCCCTGTAGGTCTCAACGGTTTTTACTGCTGTCATCTCCCAGGTAAAATGTTTCATAACCCGTTCATAACCTGCATTGGCAAGCCTTTCACGCTCTTTTGGATCATCCATTAATTCACAAATTGCCTGTTCAAGGGCTTTTGAGTCCCCCGGAGGAACAAGTTTTGCCGCATTGCCGGCAACTTCGGGCAATGCCCCGCCCCTTGTACAGATCACTGGAAGTCTGCACGCCATGGCCTCACCAACGGGAAGGCCAAACCCCTCATATATGGAAGGAACCACGGCTATGCCCGCCCTTGCATATTCCATTAAAAAACGCTGATTGTCAATTCTCCCTGTAAACTTCACATGGTCTTTTAAATCAAGATGTTTTACAAGTTTTTCAATGCCGCCGTTTTTCCGTGGCGAACCTATGACAATAAGTTTTATTTTCCGTTTTTCAGAAATGTTTTTCACGGCGTGGAGAAGATAAAAAAGACCTTTTAGGGGAGTATCTGCACTATTTGTTACAATAAGGCGTTCAGAGTCTTTTTTAATGCTGTCAATGGGATGAAAGAGGTCTGTATCAATTCCAATGGGTATTGTTTTAAATTTTTTTTCAGGAATGGCAAATTCCTTTGCAATATCAATTTTTGAACTATCAGATACCGTTATAATTTTAGGCAGTTTTTTTGCAACAAATTTCTGCATGCCGATAAAGGAATACCACCTTAAATGTTTAAACTTTTTATAGAACGATCGCGTACTTTTCACTGCAATCCGCCTGTCAACTGTTATGGGATGATGGATAGTTGCTGTAACGGGAACTCTTTTTGCAAGAGAAAGCAGGCTGTATGAAAGGCTCTGGTTATCGTGGATAATGTCGTAATTTTTTATTTTTCCGGCAAGATAACGCTTTGCCCTCATTCCGAATGTAAACGGTTCAGGATATCCCATTGTGGAGACGCCGAGCCATTCAATGAGATTAACAGGGTCTTTCAGTTCATCAATGGCCGGGGTTCTGAAAAGATCGTCAGGATTGTAAAGATCAAGGGTCTTAAGCATGGTAAGTCTGGTGTTATTGTTGAGCATGGGATCCGGAGGGCCTGCAATAACTTCAACATCATGACCCAAATCGGAAAGGGCATGGCTTAAATTTTTTACATAAACTCCCTGCCCCCCGCAGTGGGGATTGCTTCGATAACTTATAATACCTATTCTCAGTCTGGATTGCATTTATTTAAGTCTGGATTGCCCCGGCCGCCACGCAACAAATTTTATGACAAAATTTCAGGAGTAAGGGCTATGGAAATATTTAAACCAAAATATGGTGCGCCCGGCTGGAATCGAACCAGCGATCTTCAGCTTCGGAGGCTGACGCCTTATCCCCTGGGCTACGGGCGCATAAAAACTATTAAGTCGTGTCATTACCTTATCAAAATAACGGCCATGAGGCCGATCTGGATTGGCCAGGATTGCCTCAAAGAATCAAAGATTCTGACAAAGAATGAAATAGGTCTAATAATTTAAGATCTATTTCTTATAAAAACTGCCATGGGACGAATCTTGTTTTGCCCCGCCGTCTCACAAAAAAAATAAGATAATAATATTTTGAAATTGCGCTATTTCAAATAAAAAGTCAAGATAAAGTAAAAAAGCCCTGACACTCAATAATCAGATTTTTTCTTAAATTTTGATTTCACTGCAGGCAATCAATACCGCCAAATCCAGATCCGCCTCATGGCGGTTATAAGAATCTTTCCTGTATCCTTTTGCGTGCCTCTCCTGCAACATACAGAGAACCTGCAACACAGACAGCATCGCTTTCCGATGAATTTTTTATTGCAAAGTCAACGGCTTTTGCAACATCATCAACAATGATTATGTCAGCTTTTGTGATTTTTTCTGCATATTCCTTTAACACCACAGGTTCAAGACTTCTGTCAATGTCTGCCTTTGTAAATATTATCCTGTCTGCACTTGCAGTTAAAAACCTGAGCATTGAATCAAAGGGTTTGTCATTGAGAATACCTATAACCATAGTAAGACGACGGCATTTAACTTTTTCTTCTAAATATCTGCCAAGATTTTCAGCAGCATCAAGATTATGAGCTCCATCAAGAATAACAACGGGATTTTCCATTATATACTCAAGACGTCCCGGCCAGGTTGTATCCATAAGACCTTTTCTGACATTTTTCTCCATTTGAGCAGGATTTTTAAATTTACCTTCGCCGTTGGAAAAATCAGACCCGACATCGGTTAACGCAATCTCTACTGCTGCAAGTGCAAGGGCTGCATTTCCTATCTGATGATCGCCCTTCAAGCAGGTTTTAAGACCATTCCATCTATTTTTTATTCCATTGTAGTCAAACAAATTTTCACTGCTGCACGTTAAATCCTTCCTGCCTGTTAAGGAAGCCGTGTCTGTTGTAAAATCCTTACCATAAAGGTAAAGCGGTGATTTTCTTTCCTCTGCTATTTTTTTAAGAACGGACAGGGCAGATTCCTGGGTTACACCTGTTACAACGGGAATTTTATCCTTTATGATACCGCCTTTTTCCATGGCAATCTCTTCAATTGTATTGCCAAGATACATGGTGTGTTCAATTGATAGATTTGATATTACAGATACAGCGGGCCTCAGGACATTTGTAGCATCAAGCCTGCCTCCCATGCCCGTTTCAATAACAGCCCACTCAACATCGTCTCTGCCAAAAAGATAAAAGCCCATTGCAGTTGCAAGCTCGAAAAAAGTTGCCTTTCTCTCTCCTGTATCTGCTTTTTTTACGGCAAGATACGCTTCAACAACATCATCATCTGACACCTCGCAATTGTTTATAACAAATCGTTCATTGAATTTGACAAGGTGGGGAGATGTGTAAAGCCCGGTTTTGAATCCTGCGGCACATAGAATTGATGCAATATAAGATGCAATGGAGCCTTTGCCGTTTGTACCTGCAATATGAATACTTTTAAACTTTTTTTCAGGTGAACCAAGAGCATCAAGTATTCCCTCTGTGGTTTCCATGCCAAGCTTGATGCCAAAACGGCCAAGCCCGTTCATCTCATCAAGGCATTTTTGATATGAAATATCCGTCATCATAGATTTCCAAATAGATTTTCAAAAATAATTATTTTTTAACGACCATGAGGCAGATCTGGATCAAAATCCAGCAGCCTCTCAATAACCGCCATGAGGCGGATCTGGTTTTGTCCGGAACCATCTCACAACAAAGTATGGGCCGAAGGCGCGAAGCCAATAAAAGTAATGGTTTACATTTTATT
>CAZLBE010000180.1:0-5272 GCA_964557635.1 uncultured Desulfobacterales bacterium | reverse complement strand
AATTTTTTTAATATCTTTAATGGAAAGTTTTGAATAAGAGTTTAAGGAAAACTGGTTTTCAATATCTTCCTGCTCGTATAGAAGAATGCACTCGGACGGTTTGTTGTCCCTTCCTGCACGGCCTGCCTCCTGGAGATAATTTTCAAGGGAGCCCGGAATATCGGCATGGATGACAAGGCGGATATCTTTTTTATCTATTCCCATGCCAAATGCGTTTGTGGCGCAGATCACAGGAATTTTTCCCATGACAAAATCATCCTGGATATTTCGTTTATCAGGCTCAGTTCTTCCCGCATGAAAGGCCTGGGACAAAATGCCTTTTTCATTTAAAAAAGAGCTTAAATCTTCCGTCTGCCGCCTGCTTGAACAATAAACAATGGCACCGCCGCTTTCACCGTTGCTTTCACCGCATCTTTCACCGCCGCTCTTTTCATTAAAAGTCTCTTTCAGGCAGTTTGAAATGATATCAAATTTCTCATTTTTTGTTACAGGCCACACCTGATAACTTAAATTATTCCTCTCAATTCCCCCCATAAAACATTTAAGATCAATGGAGAGTTTCTCCTTAAAATGGCTTAAAATCTCCTCCACAACATCTTTTTTTGCCGTTGCAGTGAACGCTCCCACAGGGGCTGTGATATCATGGCCGCAAACTTTTGTGTAATTTGCAATAAATGCCGAAACATTGAGATAATCCGGCCTGAAATCATGCCCCCACTTGGAAAGGCAGTGTGCCTCGTCAAACACCCAGCATCCAACATCCCTTGTTTTAATCAATTCCGCTATGCTGTAATTTCGCAACTGCTCCGGAGAAATATATAAAAGCCCGATATCGCCTAACCTGACTTTTTCCATGACAGCACCGCGTTCCGGCAGGGTAAGACTGCCGTTAATAGCTGCGGCAGTTTCAGTTCCCGTCACTCTGTTGAGATTATCCACCTGATCCTTCATCAACGCTTTAAGCGGCGATATCACAATGGTTAATTCTCCAAGCCTTTCATGCCTGTGAAGGGCAGGAATCTGGTAACATATGGATTTACCTCCTCCGGTTGGCAGAATACCAAGAAGGGAATCTCCTGCAAGAGCTGCATCCACCACCTCTTTTTGAAGGGGTCTTCCATGGGGAAGTTTTCTGTATTTTTCAAAACCAAAATATTTTTTCAGCAATTTTTCAGAATCATTGTGGTTTCTGCAGAATCTGCAATTTTCATCTGAACATGAATATCTGAGTTTTTTTACGATTTTTCCTATTTGATTAAATTCATGTTTCACCCACGGCGGAATTATGGAATTTCCACCTGAAACCCTGATCCATGACAGCACATATGCAAGCATGGGCCTTGTTTCTGCATTGTCTGCAAATTTTTGCCAGATCTCTTTTAATCCTGTTTCACAGATTTTATCCTTTGCAATTTTTTTAAATATATTTTCCGCCTCATCAAGGTCGGGCACTTTCCCTGAAATGGAGTAAAACAGATCAAAATTCCCTTTCAGCCTGAATCTTTTATTGTTGCAGGCGTTATTGTCCCTATGGTTACAGGATCTGTTTCCGGTATCTGAAAACACTGCACTTGAAGAAGCCCCTGCTCTACCGGTACCGGAAAGAGTGCCTTCAAAGGGCAGACTATTTTTCGCCGGCAATCTTTCCATGGCTTCAAGAGCAAATGCAAAGGCAAAAAAGGGGATAAGACCGGGTTCTTTTTCATTTAGAGCAATAAAAGCATCCCTTTGATCTTCAAAAATGCTTTTTGCAAGTTTTGCATCGGCAACGGGATTGTTTTTACAGGTTTTAATGAGTTTATAATCCTTGACCAGTTTATGGTATGGATTTTCTGGAAATGCAAGGGGGGACAAGAAAAGAGTGTCTATAACAGGAATGTTTAAAAACTCAATCCAAGATAGATCCCGTTGAGATAAATCACCATGAGTATTACAATAATTACATAAGTTATGGCTTAAATCACCATGACCGGAAAATTTACGATTGGAATCCTTTCTAACTGCAAAATTTTTTTCCAAAAAAGCCTTTTTAAAAACAGGCAGATCATGATTTACGATATTATGCCCGAGAATATAATCAGCGCCTTTTGCAAATTTTAAAAAGTCTTCAAGTGCTGATTTTAAGTTTTTTATATTTCTCCTTTCAAAGGTTTTTCCGTTAAAAACCGCACCAATATGGTATAGCTCCCCATTGGGAACGGTTTCAAAATCAAATGAAATAATGTTTTCAAGCATAAATTTCAGACTTCTCGTAAAATGTTAACCTAAAATTACGGATATTAGAAACAATAATTTCATTTCCAATAACCGCCATAAGGCGGATCTTGATTTGCCCGGTCGTCACGCAACAAAATATGGGCCGAAGGCGCGTGAGCCAAAATCCGCCATGCTTCCTTGAGTTTCTCATATAAATTTCACCAGATTGAATTCATAGCGGAAAAAAAGACTATTGTAAATAATACCTCTACAATAATTTGGGTATACACCTGATGTTTTCACAAAATTCCGGTTCGCTAACCCTTGACTGTATCCAATAATGCAGGTACAATTTTAACATGTCGGTTGCAGTTCTTTGAAACTGTGCTCAGATATTTGTTCAATACAATGGATAACGTATCTGCTGAAACAATCAAAAAAATTGCTGATCAGGCAATTTCTCAAAAAGCGGGGGAATATATTATGACACTTGCAGAAAAACTTCATGAAGAAGGAAAACTCGAAGGAAAACTTGAAGGAAAATTTGAAGGGCTGTCAGATGCAATCGAACTGGGTATGACTTTGAAGTTTCCGGATAAAGTTAATGAAGTCATGGCTCAAGTAAAAGAAATTGAGGACATTAATGTATTGATAAAGATCAAAGAAGCCATTAAAACTGCCAGAGATTATTCAGAGATTTTACCTGTTGCAGCAGGCAGAGAATAAGGATTGTCTGGAAAGTATAATGTACAAGTTACAGGATACTGTGTAATGATATGATATCATCAATAACGGCCAGACCAATTCCTGTGCCGCAGCCTTCCTCCTTTGTGGAGAAATAAGGTTCAAACGAAAATTCTTGTGTCAAATTTTACCCTGCTTTTTTCCAGAATATCTACAAATGGTGCAATCAATGCTTCCGATTGAAAGTGAAAATGTGAAATGCAGAGTTGTTCTTGGCAAAAAAGCTGAAAAACCGGTTATTGCACATACGCCGATTTTAAATGCCATGACAAGAGAAATTGTCAGGATTACAGGAAATGAGTTTTAAATTTCCCATTTCCAGAATATTTTATTCCTGCAACAATTTCATTCTTTGTTTTATATCCGGCCCAAGTCTTTTGATATCAGAATCAGGGACTTCGTATGCCCGAAAAATGTTCTGCCAGTCTGCGACCGCATTATAAACATCATCAACAATTTCATCTGCCAGAGATATATTAAAGGCTGCCCCTATTGTCTGTAAAATTCTGCGAACAGGTGGCAGAAAGCCTGCTCCAAGGGGAAAAGACAACTGATGCTCTCTATTTTGATTAACATCTGGCAACAAATCATATGCAGGAGACAAAGAAAATCCATATCTGGTATGAAGCATGCAGAAGTTTTTTAGATGGTCATCGGTATTGCCTATGGCTGCATTGAAGACCATTTGCCGGAATAAAGATTGAATATCATGGACAGGCCTGTTCGAATATTTTTGAACAGCATTAAACAAATGTGAGTATGACAAATTATAATATCCATCTGCCTTTAATAAGGTCTGCATACTGATCATGTGATAACGGCCGCCCTGGTCAGAAATATCAAATCGCTTTACCAATAAAACTTTTTTATTCCCAAAGGTTTGGATTTCAAATTCGGGGATGGTTAGGCCGGCATTTTGAGCTATTTGAAGTGTACCTGCCTCAATGGTCTCAATATTAAAGGAATCGCTGAATCTCGGAAATTTTGCGATCCAGAAAGAACCAGATTCCTTCCGGATAAGTGCTTTTGGCCTTGCACCCCCGGGAGAACTGCCGCAGGAAAATAATTTTTGCAGATTGGTATCGTCCAATGGCAACCCGGCATCATGCTTCATAGCCGTTTCTACAAGGGATCTCAAAGTTAAAATACTGGCAGATGATTCTCTGTATGGAGGATATTTTCTTTCTGAAACAAAAGACAACGCACCTAATCCCGTATTCCGCAGTACTTTAAGTAGATTAGGAACAGTTTGGTCTTTCCGTAAAAGTTCTGCTTTTCTTATTAGAAGTTTTCTGCCCCAGTCATCGGGCAGGGCATCTTCAAAAACGCCATGGACACCTTCCGGCCTCTGTGCCGCAAATTCCCGGGCTGCCAGAGGAATATGTGCAGGATCTAAAGGAAATGCATCAGGATTATTCAGATAACTTTCAAAATACCTGAAAGAGCCCTTGATCTTTCCCTGAAAAGCTGGTGTATCTGTCACAATCTCTCCACAGGGGATACAAGTACCATCGGGCAGGGTCACATGAACATAAAGTTTCAGCATCTATTTTTTTCTCCTGGCCCGCTGTCTATTTGCGGTTATCATATAAGCATCATATCTTGCGGCAAGAGATTCCTCGGGAGCAAATAATTGTGACAGTTCGTTAAGCCTGTCAAGCATATCCAGAGATTTTATCCATGCCCCGATTGAAACGTTTGGACTGCCCTGCTCCATTTTGTAAAGCGTTGGAATGGATACCCCAATTCGGTAAGCAAATTCTTTTTGTGGATCATTACGATTTAATCTGGCTGACTTTAAACGCTTGCCCAGATCTGTCAAAGCCTGTTGCTGTTCTTCAGTAAAGTATCGCATGATTTATTTTATTCCCGCAGTCAAAATTTTCATGTTCCCTGAACTTAGGGAACTTACAAAAAAATAAAGTTTTTTTCAAAGGTATCAATATTTATTACAAATAATAATTTGTTTTATAGCATAAAACAAGATATGTCACAAACTATACTTGGTAATAACGTTCAAAAAATATTGCGAGAATTTAAGGCAGTTCATACTAATAACGGATTTTCATGGAACATAAAGCACCCCTAATTGTTTTCATTCAAAAATATCAGTTTCAATAACCACGGCAGCCATCAAAAGTGTTTAATACTGTCAGAAGTATAAACAAAAAAATAAGGTTCCCAATACTTTTACCTGCAGCTCTTTTTGCTGTCAGCAATAAAATACTTAAAAAATTCTATTCTAAAGATCGTTTTTTTCTAAGATAAAAAAGAACCGATAAAAGCAAATATTTTCTTGATTCCCTTAAAGATCTTCGGCAAAAACCAGATT
>CAZLBE010000179.1:2832-5315 GCA_964557635.1 uncultured Desulfobacterales bacterium | reverse complement strand
GATCCGCCTCATGGCGGTTATAAGAAATAAATGACTATATTCAGCCTGTCTGAAAAAATAGAATTTCCTCCTGCTTTTCTTGCAGATTTTGACGGACTTCTATGTGTTGGCGGAGATTTAAGCTGCGAAAGGATTCTGTGTGCTTACAGAAACGGAATATTTCCCTGGTTTTCAAAGGATGAACCTTTTTTATGGTGGTCACCTGACCCGCGACTTGTGCTTTTTCCACAGGATATAAAAATTTCAAAAAGCCTTAAAAAAAAGATAAAAAAAAATTATTTTAAAATTACAATGGATCTGGCTTTTGAAGATGTTATACAGGCATGTTCATATACAAGAACCTTGAACAATCAGGAAACATGGCTTGTGGATGAAATGATTGAAGCATACACTTGTCTGCATAAAAAAGGATATGCGCATTCTGTGGAAGCATGGAAAGACGGAAAACTTGCAGGCGGCCTCTATGGTATTTCCCTTGGAGGTGCTTTTTTCGGTGAATCGATGTTTACTCTGATAAGTGATGCTTCAAAAACAGCCCTTGTCGCCTTAAGCTTTTATCTTAAAGATCTTGAATTTGATTTTATTGACTGCCAGGTGACAACAAACCATCTTCTCTCAATGGGAGCTGTTGAAATATCAAGAAACAAATTTTTAAACATGCTTAAATTCTCTTTAAAAAAGCAGGATATTAAAGGAAAATGGCATAATGTCGATACTTTGAACAGCATTTTTATATAACCACCATGAGGCCGATCTGGACTGGCCCAGATTTACCTCAAAGAATCGAAGATTCTGACAAAAAATGAAATGAATGTAATTGGTTACATGCTAGTTCATATAAAAAAATAAGGAAAAATAAAAAATGATTATTGTCTCAAATGTTAATTACCCGCCTGAAAGTTCCCGTGAAATTGCTAAACGTTTTCTTACTGCACCTGCACTGCCTGATTTTTTAACAAAAAAAGGGCCATATGTTTCTTCAACAAGGGACAAAGGTATTCTTTCAATGACTCTATATGAAGTTGACAACTCAAGGCTTGCAGAAGGACTGCAGGCAGTATGTGACAGTCTTTCCATATATTTTGGTGTACCCGGTTATACCTATGATATTGCCCCATATTTTGAATTTGAAGAAGGACTTCAGATACTAGGATTGTAATAAATGAAATCCATATGTTTGTACCATGACTCTCTATACTGCAGTTTTTCGGTCTTTTTTGCGTAAATATTCGGCTTATATATGTAAATGTTTGGAAAAAAGTGCCTCATATTCGTCTATTTGGGAAAAGCAAAAGCATAATAATGCTGTTGTAAATGCCAAAATGGGCCCAAAATGGGCTAAGATGGGGTATGGGGTGTTTGCCGGATATTTACTCAAAAAGGTCAAGCTGCTGCCCAAACTGCAGAACCTTTTTATCTTTTTTAGCCTTTACCTGATTCTTGATATTTTCCTTAAGTTTATCCTCTATATCATTTAAAAAAAAAGATTTTCCTCCTGTCATTATTTTATTGTATATTCTTCTTTTTTTTGCATATGTAAAACAGAGTATTTCCTTTGCCCTTGTCATGGCAACATACAGCAGTCGTCTTTCCTCTTCAATATTTACCGGGTCCTGCTTAAAACAGGTTAATGGAAGAAGCCCTGATTCGCATCCGGTAACAAATACAACGGGAAATTCAAGTCCCTTTGCAGCATGCATTGTCATGAGAGAAACTTTTTCAGCTTCAGGCTGCAATATTTCCGTATCCCTTTTAAGTGCAATTGATTCAATAAAATCAGATGGACTGCCGGCAAAATTTTCAGCCTCTAAAATAATATAGTCATAAATACCCTTGATTTTCTCATCAGCATTTATTGTGGAAATCATCCCAGAGTCTTCTGCTGTTATTTTTATTATATCTGCTGTATTTCTGCACTTGATTTTTTCTGCAAGTGTTTTCAGAGCTAATGCACCTGAAACAATACTCTGCGCATAATTTTTTCTTATTTTTAATGGGAAATCCTCAGCAAGCATTGAAACTGCATTTCCAGGAAAACTGTCAAGGCTGTAAAGCCATTGGACCAGTATTTCCATTGTCTTTTTACCGGGCCTTGTTTTTCCTTTAATGGATAATGTTTCAATGGCCGTTGTAAAATCATTTACACTTCCTTTTTTGAGAAGTGTTTTTATTATTGAAAATATTTCTTTTATTCCTTTTTTTAGAAGAAAATTATCCCTGTCAGCAGTCTGGAATGGAATGCCAGCCTTTTCAAACATTTCAGCAAAAATTCTGCTCTGATTTTTCGTTCGAAAAAGCACTGCAAAATCTGCAAAAGAAAACTTTATTTCATCAGATGCATCTGCTTTTCCTGCATCCATGGAAAACATGGAAATCCCGCCGGTAAGCCTTTCAATTGTTTTTCCAACGGCCACAGCCTCGGCTTTATCGGAAGCAGACTCCATTATCATTACCCTGCTTTTGCCTTTTATATCGGAAAAAAT
>CAZLBE010000179.1:0-2732 GCA_964557635.1 uncultured Desulfobacterales bacterium | reverse complement strand
ATCTGCTATGTTCTGCCCTGTTATCATCTGAAATGATGCTTCAAGGATCGTATCTGTGGATCTATAATTTCTTTTTAAACTGATACTTTCTGCATCCGGATAATCTTTAACAAATTTTTTAAAATACCTGTTATCCGATCCCCTGAACCCGTAAATGGACTGGTCGGGATCTCCTATGACAAAAAGATTTTTACCGCTGCCGGCAAGTTCTTTCGTAAGCAGGTACTGTCCCATATTAATATCCTGGTATTCATCAACAAAAACATATAAAAACCTCTGCCTGATCTTCTTGATAACATTTTCATCTGATTGAAAAAGATTTAAAGTCATAAGGATGAGGTCTTCAAAATCGACTAATCTCTGATATGACAGAAGTTCCTGATATTTCGCCCATATCCCTGACAATTGCAAAGACTCTTCATAACTTTTGGTGATGGATTCCAGATTATCACCGATGTTCAGGCAGTTCTGCTTTGCCGTTGATATCATCCTGTCAATTCTCTTCAGTAATCCGGTTGTCTTTTTTTGCCCGTTCTCTGCAGTAACAAGGTGAAAGGCCTTTGTTAGGAGTTCTTTTCTGGTTGTATCATCTGCAATGGAGAAATTAAAACCGCCATATTCCTTAAGGAGCATAAGACAAAACGAATGAAATGTCACTGTGCATACAGAAGTTCTGGCTTCCGGGTCGGTTAGAGCAGATATCCTCTGTTTCATTTCCTGCGCCGCCCTGTTGGTAAACGTCAGGGCAAGAATACAGTCCGGTCTGACATTTTTTTTACTTATGAGCCATGCTATTTTTGCTGTCAGGGTTCTCGTCTTTCCAGTTCCAGGTCCGGCTTCTATAATAACAGGATGACCAAAAGTAAAAACAGCTCTGCTCTGCTCACTGTTAAGTCCCTGCAAAAATTGATCCTTATCTGCAGGCACGATTCCTGTGGCCAATCCTGCCTTTAATCCTGAATCAGCTTCTGCCCCCGCTTTTGCTGTGACCTGTTTTCCCGGTTGAATATTATTTCCTGGTTTTACGGGAATTGTCTTTTTCCGCTTATTTATTGAATTACCTTTTAAAGACTTTTTATCTGACATTGATTTGTCCGAAGAAAGAAAAAATATATCCCTTTCCCCTTTCAAATTATCTCTTTCACCTTCATTAAATATCTTTACCCTGCCATACTCCCCGTCAAATCCCGGAGAGACTTTGATCTCTCCTCTGCGCATCCTGTCAACTGCCTCTGCAAGAA
Source organism: uncultured Desulfobacterales bacterium (assembly GCA_964557635.1). Taxonomy (GTDB): domain Bacteria; phylum Desulfobacterota; class Desulfobacteria; order Desulfobacterales; family Desulfobacteraceae; genus WGCX01. Next base: position 1,491 of record CAZLBE010000179.1, on the reverse strand, counting down.
GGGGAATTCCTGTTTTTTCAATATCTTTTAGATTTTTTTCAAGAAGTATTTCAAGTTCGGATCCCAGGCACTCAACTGCCCTGTTATAATGCGTTGCAACCTTTTTTGTTTTAGGACCCACTTTAAAAATTTCAGAGAGTATATCATTAAGCGGAATAATACTTTTAAATCCCTGCCTGTTCTCCGGAGCATACCCCTGGCTTCTGCAGGCAAGTTCCTGCACCCTGTAAAGCACACCAAGGGTTAAAGGTTTCCCGCATTCCGGACATATCCCCTTATGAGCTATTGTTTGTTCAGGATTAAAACAGATATTGCATTTCCTGTGTCCGTCAAAATGGTATTTCCCTTCCTCGGGATACATGTCTATGGTGCCTGAAAATTTTCCAGGTTCATTTTTCTCCAGGGCATTTCTTATGCCGTAATAGGAAAGATCAGTATCAAACATGGAAGCATTTCTGCCAAGATAGCCAGGAGAATGGGCATCGGAGTTTGAAATCAGCCGGACCCTGTCAAGGTCTTTCACTCTCCAGTTCATGGGTGGATCTGAGGAAAGTCCTGTTTCAACGGCAAAAATATGGTCTGAAAGGGAGCCGAAACACTCCTTTATAGAATCAAATCCTGATTTTGATCCAAACATGGAAAACCACGGCGTCCATATGTGGGCAGGTATAAAAAAAGCTTTTTCTGAAGTATCAAGCATGATTTCTAAAAGTTTTTCAGCATCAAGCCCCAAAATCGGGCGGCCGTCAGATTTGATATTTCCTATTTTGTCAAGCTTTGAATTAAACTTTTTTACAATATCAATGTCAGGAAAATACAATAAATTATGGTTTTTTCTTACCCGGTCATTTTTTTTGTAAATACTGCTGATTTCCGTTTGAAGAATAAATCTGATATCTTTTATGCATAAAGGGGGAACATTTTTGTCAAGTTCTTTTTCAATATCATCTTTTAGTTTAAACAGTCCGGGTTCAGCAGGTATGAGTTTTTCCTCAAGTTCTTTTATCCACCCGGGATGGGTGAAATCTCCCGTACCGACAACGCTGACTCCTTTTATGCGGGCTGACATATAGAGATGTTCAAGGTCAAGGTTTTTTGCCGTTGCCCTTGAAAAATGGGAATGTACATGGATATCTGCTATAAATTTCATAATAACCTTTTTTAAAACAAATTTTTGATAAATCAATAACCGAAGGGAATCCTTATTCTTTTAATGATCATAAGGCCGATGCCGTTTTTCCCAGAGTCTATCTCACCACAAAAAGCAATAGACAAAATATGTCTAAGGTGATGGCGGTTTTGGGTCTTTTAATGCTCATGGCAGTCAAAACTGCATGGATCATTGCCATTGGCGCAGTGAAAGAATCCATATATGAGTCAGACTCGCACGGAGTAACAAGCACCTGGTCGCTGTAAGGCGTGATGGGGGATACAAGGGTATCTGTAACAGATATTATCTTACATTGCTTTTCCTTTGCAAATGCAACACTG
>CAZLBE010000178.1:0-5361 GCA_964557635.1 uncultured Desulfobacterales bacterium | reverse complement strand
TGCCTGCCTCAATTTCTTGTTTTTTATTACAGAAATTCAGGGGTAAGGCACTAAAGACGAAAATAGAAATATTTTATGCCTTAATGTATTACTAATAATATTGATATTATCTTTAATAATATAATTTATATAAAAATTCATTATTTATATTGACACAATATCAAATATGATTATTATTATTTCAATGAATGAGGAGCTAAGAAAAAAAGAAAAAAAACCAATAACTTTTAAAAAAAGGAGATAATGATGTGAGTATTCAATCAATGAGGAACTAAGAAAAAAAGACTAATAACTTTTAAAAAAAGGAGGTAATGATATGAGTATTGTAAGATATAATCCGGCAAATGAGGTAGCAAATTTCTATAACCATCTTGGTAATGTTTTTAACGACCCATTTTTTAAACCTTTTTTCAGCAATTCTGAAAACGAGATAAAAGCTTGGCATCCCATGGTGGATATTTTTGAAGATAACGATAAAATCGTCGTAAAAGCTGACCTGCCAGGAGTAAAGAAGGAGGATATTTCAATAAATGTTGAAAACAGAATTCTCACTCTTAAAGGAGAACGTCTCGAGGAAAATGAGACAAAAGAGGATAGCTTCTTCAGAAGGGAACGTTCTTTTGGAACATTTCAGAGATCTTTTACTCTGCCGGCTGATATAAAAACCGAGGATATAAATGCTGAGTTTAAAGAAGGAATCCTCAAAGTAGAAATTCCAATGCCGGAAGAAAAAAAGGCTAAACCGATAGAAATAAAATAATCTAAACCAGTATTGATTCAATCTAAAAACGGACGGCTGAAACAGGCCGTCCGTTTTTTATTATATTACTTTTATTGACTTCGCACCTTTGGCACATAATTTGTCAGAATCTTTTATTATTTGAAGCAATCTGGCAAAACCAGATCCGTCTTATGGCCGCTATATAAAATTAAAATATATCTTTCCTGCATAACGTTATTGTAAAATTTATTGTAATCCAATATATAGTCAAACAGGTAGTCAAACAGGCTTTTAGTGCCTTACCCCTGAATTTTTGTAATAAAAAACAAAAAATTGAGATCGGCACTTGGGCTGCGGGTATTTAAAACCCACCGTTTATATTGACAGTAACTTCCCTACTATCATTGAATATTCTGACAACATCTGAAAATCAATCAAATCTGACATTGATAAAGCAATAGGACTATATTATGCTGTCAGAGATGACATAACGTACGACCCTTATGATATTGATTTTTCTGAAAAAGGAATGAAGGCAAGCAGCACCCTTGAAAAAAAGTCCGGGTTCTGTATCACAAAAGCCATATTATTGTCAGCTGCTGCAAGGGCACAAAAAATTCCAGCAAGGCTTGGTTTTGCAGATGTAAAAAATCATTTGATAACAAAAAAATTAAGAGATCTCATGGGAACAGATATTTTTTTGTATCACGGTTATTCTGAATTATTTCTCAATGGAAAATGGATTAAAGCAACGCCTGCATTCAATAAAAGTCTTTGCGAAAAATTTAATATTCAGCCCCTTGATTTTGACGGAATAAACGATTCAATTTTTCATCCTGCGGACAATTCAGGCAATAAACATATGGAGTATATTAAATATCATGGCCATTACCATGACCTGCCAATGGATGAAATCCATCTGGCCTATTGCAGGTATTATCCCAAAATGGCCAGATATACAGAAAAATTTAGAAATTCAGGAAAATTTGAAGATAAATTTGAAAAAGAAAAACTTGATGAAAAAATAAAGATCTAAGAGAGTCAGGCTAAGAAAAGCCTGATCCCTGTTTTGCAAAATTTTCGATTAAAAAAACTTGATAATCAAGTTAAAAAAACGGATCATTATTTGCTTCAAGATCACATTGAATTTTTTCAAGTCTGTTAACTTTTCCCTTTATACCTGCCCAGATTATTTTAGGCTTTTTTTTTATTTCATCCTGAATATTTTTCAAAAAAGAAATGATGTCTCCTGGCAGGGAGATTGCCACAAAAGTACGGATTATTTTTTCTTTATTTGTCTGTTTCATTCTAATTCCCAGTTCCCTGACAAGGCAGAATTACAAAAAATAAATATTTTTTCAAATTAGATTGCTGTTAAAACTTTTTTAGATGAAATAAAACGTAAACCATTACTTTTATTCTATAATTTATTGTGAGGCAATCTGTACCCGAATCCAGATCGGCCTCATGGCCGTTATATTAATTCATTACAAAAAGTTTGCTTTTTCATTATAATTCAATTATTCAATACTCAGCGACAAAAAATAAATAAAGGGGCATGGGGCATGCCATACTAAAATTGGGTTGATTGGAAAGGATTGTCTCTAAGACCTGCAGGCCGGATTATGGTGACCGGCTTTAAGGCTGTCATAAATATCGAAACGCATGCAATTTAACGTTTTTTGTAAGCAGTTTCATAAGAAAAGGAGGGGGGAAATGTCAAAAATATTAAGAATAAACACAAAGGAAAAAACTTCTGTTTTTGAAAAACCGTCTGAAGAGTTATCCGGCCTTGGTGGAAGAGCTCTCACATCAAAATTGATATTAAATGAAGTACCGGGAACCTGCCATCCCCTTAGTTCCGCCAATAAACTTGTATTTGCTCCAGGACTTCTTGCAGGTACTGCCGCGGCAAATTCAGGCAGACTTTCAGCCGGAGCAAAATCCCCTTTAACAGGCGGTATCAAGGAAAGCAACTCAGGCGGGCTTGTGGCACAGAAACTTGCCAGATTAGGCATTCAGGCATTAGTATTGGAAAATAAGCCGGAAAACGATTCCTACAGTATAATAGTTATACAAAAGAATTCTGTTGAAATTCTTCCTGCAGATCAGTATCAAGGTATGGGAAATTATGCAGTCATGGAAAAACTCTGGGATAAATACGGAAAACATACCGGGATCATGAGCATAGGCCAGGCAGGAGAGCAGCGTCTTAAAGCGGCCAGTATTCAACAGGCTGATCCTAAAGGCAGACCCGGCAGGGCCCTTGGCAGGGGTGGACTTGGAGCTGTTATGGGGTCAAAAAAAATTAAAGCCATTGTTGTTGATGACAAAGGCTGTGACAGGATCTCTCCGGCAGATGCAGATGCGTTTAAAGCGGCAAATAAACGATGGGTTACAATGTTAAATGAGCATCCCGTCACAGGACAAGGGCTTGCAGGGTTTGGCACGGCAATACTTGTTAATATTGTTAATGAAGCAGGTGCCCTGCCAACAAAAAATTTCAGATCAGGACGATTTGATAATGCCGGTGATATCAGCGGTGAAAAAATGGTTGAGCTTATTGAAGAAAGAGGAGGAATTACCGCTGAAGGATGCCATCCCGGATGCGTTATGAAATGCTCCCAGGTTTACCATGATAAAGACGGGAAATACCTTACATCAGGATTTGAATATGAAACAATCTGGGCCATGGGTGCACATACAACCATCAATAACCTTGATGAGATTGCCATGCTTGACAGGCTGTGTGATGACTACGGCCTTGACACAATCGAAACCGGTGTGTCAATTGGCATTGCAATGGAAGGCGGTTTAATTGAATGGGGAGACGGCAAAGCAGCCATAGACCTTTTAAAACAGGTGGAACTGGGAAATATTAAAGGAAAAATGATCGGTAACGGCTCTGTTTTCACAGGAGATGCCCTTGGCGTTGACAGGGTTCCTGCAGTAAAACGCCAGGCACTTCCCGCATATGATCCGCGATCAGTAAAAGGCGTGGGGGTAACTTACGCCACAAGTCCCATGGGTGCAGACCACACAGCAGGATATGGAGTAACAGCAAACATTCTAAGTGTTGGCGGAACTGTGGATCCTTTAAAAAAAGAAGGGAATATTGAACTTTCAAAAAACCTGCAGATTGCAACAGCAGCCATCGATGCTGCAGGATTATGCCTTTTTGTCGCCTTTGCCGTTCTTGACAATGATGACGGTGTCCAGACCATAGTAAACATGCTCAATGCACAATACGCTCTGTCACTGACTCCGGATGATGTCATGGCCCTTGGAAAATCAATTCTCAACGATGAAAAGGAGTTCAACAAAAGAGCGGGTTTTACAAAATTGGATGATCAGCTCCCTGAAATGTTCAATGAACCTGTGCCGCCCCATAACACAACATGGGATTTCACAATTGATGAACTACAGGAAGCTATAAATTAACTAAAGCGACAAAGCCGCAGTTGTCAGTTATCAGTTATCAGTTATCAGTTGTCAGTTGTCAGTTGTCAGTTGTCAGTTGTCAGCAATGAAGGTTTTTTTGAAATTTGAGAATTTGACAGTATGGAAGAAATTTTCACGATTGATGTGCAGATTTGTATAAACATTTTCAAAATATTAAAAGTTTTGGGGGTCATCCTCGATTTTAGGGACAATAAATTAGTATCGATATGTTTTTACTGATAACTGATAACTGATAACTGATAACTGATAACTTTCTTGAGTGGATACCATTTTATATGAAATAAAATGTAAACCATTACTTTTATTTCATACTTTGTTGTGAGACGGGTCTGGGCCAATCCAGATCCGCCTCATGGCAGTTATTAACATATAATTATTTTTATTAAATTTTTGGAGGAATTAATGATTCGTTTTAAACTTGTATTTGCAATATGTATTTCCCTTTTTATTGTTTGTTCAAATGCCCAGTCTTTTGCAGGAACAAAAAACAGTAGCAAAAAGCAAAAGGCCCCTGCCATAAAAAGCCAGAACCAGAAAATAAGTTATTCTTTAGGCTATAATATTGGTAAAAATCTGCAGAAAGACTTTAACATTGATATGAATACTTTTTTTAAAGGATTTAAAGACAGCCATACCAGCAAAATGCTGCTGACAAAAGAAGAGATGAAGCAAAGCATCATGATGTTTCAACAGCAGGTCAGAGAAAAACAGATGAAAAAAATTAAATCCATTGCAGTAAAAAATAAAGCAGAGGGCGCAGCATTCCTGAGAAAAAATAAGAATAAAAAAGGCGTTATAACCCTGAAAAGCGGGCTGCAGTATAAAATTATAAAGAAAGGGACAGGTGCATCTCCTCTTCCCACAAGCACCGTAAAATGCAACTATAAAGGAACCACCATTGACGGTAAAGAATTTGATTCCTCCTATAAAAGAGGAAAACCTGCGGAATTTAAGGTTGGCGGTGTAATAAAGGGCTGGACAGAAGCTCTCCAGCTGATGAAAGTCGGATCAAAATGGAAATTATTTGTTCCTTCAAACCTTGCCTATGGCGACCATGGTGCAGGCAGGGTAATTGAACCAGGAAAAACATTAATTTTTGACGTTGAACTTTTAGGAATTAAATAATTAGTGCCTTACCCCTGAATTTCTGTAATAAAAAACAAGAAATTGAGATCGGC
>CAZLBE010000177.1:0-5366 GCA_964557635.1 uncultured Desulfobacterales bacterium | reverse complement strand
TTTTAAGCGTAGTAACGCTTTTGCTCTATTTCATATCAAAAAACAAAGACATTTAATTTTAACATTTCCCGACAAATATATGGAGCTTTTTACCAAATAAATGATAACATAGCAAGAAACTTGCCAGGTAAACCAAATCCGCCTCATGGCGGCTATAAAAAGTTTTTAATTACTCCTTGACAAAAAAAAATATTTACTGCCATTAAAAGGAAAAAAAGGAGGAGATCATGAAGATACCATTACAATTAAGAATATCGTTGGGCAAAGCGTTGAGCAAAGTGCCGGGTAAAACTCTGTATTGTCAAAATGTTGAAGTGTCAGGGTGGAAATCATGCATAGGATATCCTGAACCGGGACCTGCTGATGCAACGTTTTCTATTTATGTACCAGATAGTACATCTACTGTAAATTAAGCAAAAGGGTAATCCATGAAAAAACTACCTATAGGTATTCAGACATTCAGCGAAATTATAGAAGAAGAATATGCCTATGTTGACAAAACCGATATAGCCGTTGACCTGATCGAAAACGGAAAATACTATTTTCTTTCCCGGCCAAGACGGTTTGGTAAAAGCTTGTTTATATCTACTCTCCAGGCTATGTTTGAGGGAAGAGAAGAACTTTTTACCGGACTACAAGCTCATGAGCGCTGGGACTGGAGTGTGCACTATCCGGTTATCAAGATCAGTTTTGCAGGCGTTGCCAGGACAGTGTCAGATATGAAACAGGATATAAAAAATATCCTCAAAACAAATCAAAAACGCCTGAAAATAAGCTGCGATTTACCAAATGACATTGGCGGATGTTTTTATGAATTGATTGAAAAATCATTTGAGAAGTATCATGAAAAAGTCGTAGTTCTGGTGGATGAGTATGATAAACTCATCCTTGACAACCTTGATCAGGTGGAAATGGCCAAAGAGGCCAGGGAAATCCTCAAAGACCTTTACACTATTATCAAGGACAGTGATGAATTTATCAAGTTTGCCTTTTTAACCGGGGTGAGCAAGTTTGCCAAAGTGTCTATCTTCAGCGGACTCAATAACCTGAAAGACATTACTCTTGATAAACGCTATGCCACCATCTGCGGCTACACACAGCACGATCTTGAAACAGTGTTTGCCTGTCATCTTAAAAATGCTGATATGGCAAAAGTTAAAGAATGGTACAACGGCTTTAATTTCCTTGGTGAGCATGTGTATAACCCGTTTGATATCCTGTTGTTTATTGATCATGATTTTGAATTCAGGAATTACTGGTTTGCAACCGGGACACCTACCTTTCTGATCAAACTCATTCAACAGCAGAATTATTTTATTCCCCGATTAGAAAATTTACGTGTAAACAGTTCGTTAATCGATGCCTTTGATATAGAAAATATCAGGATAGAGCCTCTTTTATTCCAAGCCGGATATTTAACAATAAAAGAGGTTAATGAGTTGGAATTCGGCGGATACGAATATTTGTTACAACTGCCCAACAAGGAGGTTACCATCTCCTTGAACGACCTGATCATACAATATTTAACAGATGAGACGCATTTTACCACAACCAAGTCCACACTTTATACAGCACTGAAAAATGGTAACCCTGATCTTTTATGGAAAACTCTCACCAGCCTTTTTGCCTCCATTCCTTACAATAATTATGTAAACAATACAATCAGCAGTTATGAAGGATATTTTGCCAGTGTGATTTATGCCTACTTAGCCAGCCTGGGATTAGATATTATTGCAGAAGATGTAACTAACAAGGGAAGGATCGACCTGACAATAAGGCTAAGAAACAATATTTACATACTTGAATTTAAGGTTGACGGTACCGATAATGCCCTGCAGCAGATAAAGGGAAAAAATTACCAGCAGAAATATCTTGAAGAAAGCAGCAATATATATCTGATTGGCATTGATTTCAGTTCAGCGGAAAAAAATATTTCAAAGTTTGCCTGGGAAAAAGTGTAAGGGAAGATAAAAGGGTTGAAAAAACCGATAATCAATATTTTGGCATGGGCCGCCGAGTACGATGCCGTTTCGGTTGATATCGCCGACAGCCTGGAATAATAGAAACAAATTGACATAAATCTCAATTAAAGTTAAATAATAAAATTTTATTAATCACGTTTTACAAGGAGAATTTATGATTACAAAACCTGATTTTGCAAAAACAGGCGGACTTGTCCCTGCAATTGCCCAGGATTATGCAACGGGCGAAGTGCTCATGCTTGCCTATATGAATGAGGAATCCTGGCAAGAAACCCTGAAATCAGGCATGGCAACTTATTTCAGCAGATCAAGACAGACTTTGTGGAAAAAAGGGGAAACTTCAGGCAATACTCAATTAATCAGGGAAATCAGAATAGACTGTGACAATGATACTGTACTGTTAAAAATTGAACAAAAAGGGGGGGCGGCCTGTCACCTTGGTTATGGGAGCTGTTTTTTCAGAAAACTTAACCAAAAAGGGATAGCCGAGATTGTTGAAAAAAGAATCTTTGATCCAGAAAAAGTATATAAACAGCCATGAGGTAAATCCGGATTTGCCCAGTCGATTCAAAAAATCCAACAAATTTTAGAGGTATAAAATAATGCAGAAAATAATTAAACTTGGCATTCCCAAAGGCAGTCTTCAGGATGCCACCATTGCACTTTTTAAACGTTCAGGCTGGAACATAAATATACACGGTAGAAGCTATTTTCCAGACATAAATGATGATTCAATTTCCTGTGCTCTGTGCCGTGCCCAGGAAATGGCCATCAATGTGGAAAGTGGAGTAATAGATGTCGGTTTAACAGGCAAGGACTGGATCGCAGAATATCAGTCCGATGTTCATGTTGTTTCCGATCTTGTTTATTCCAAGGTAAGTGCACGTCCGGCAAGATGGGTTGTTGCAGTTGCCGGGAATTCTTCCATTAACTGCCTTGAGGATCTTAACGGCAAGACGATTTCCACTGAACTTGTAAGATATACAAAACGTTTTTTTAAGGAACGTAATATTGATGTTACAGTGAAATTTTCCTGGGGTGCAACTGAAGCGAAAATTGCTACAGGACTTGCAGACGCCATTGTTGAAATCACAGAAACAGAAAGTACCATACGTGCCCATAATCTAAAAGTTATCCATGAAATAATGCAGACCAACACCCAGCTTATTGCCAATAAAAAAGCATGGGAAAATACAGAAAAAAGGGAAAAAATACAGCAGATTGCCCTTCTTTTAAAAGGTGCACTTGTTGCAGGAAAACTTGTTGGTCTCAAAATGAATGTAAGTCAGTTAATCATAGAAAAAATAGTGAAGCTACTGCCAAGTTTGAATGCCCCCACAATTGCACCCCTTTACCAGTCTAACTGGTTTTCCGTTGAAACAGTTGTGGATTCAAGTGTTGTAAGGGATCTTATCCCTGTACTGATAAAGGAGGGTGCAGAAGGAATTATTGAATATCCTTTAAATAAAGTATTATAGCAAAAACAAAAAATGAGTTAAAAATGGTTAACAAAAAATTTCTTACAAAAAAGAAAATAAATGCATTGCAAATAATGGAGACAAGGTTAATGAAATCGGATAAAATTGCGAAAAGAACGGAAGAGATAACTCCTTTTATTGTAATGGAGATTATGGAAAAAATTTCTGAAATGGAAGCTGCAGGAGTTGATGTGGTTCATATGGAGATTGGCGAACCTGATTTTAACCCGCCTGAATGTGTAAAACGCTCGGTTGACGAAGCTTTTGACACTCATAATACCGATTACACCCACAGCCTTGGGGATATCAGACTGAGAAAAGCAATTTCAGATTATTATAAAAAAAATTATGGTGTTGATGTTAACCCCGGGCAGGTCCTTGTAAGTTCCGGTACTTCTCCTGCCATGCTCCTTCTTTTTTCAGCCCTTGTAAATCCAGGTGATGAAATTATTATTTCCGATCCACATTATGCATGTTATCCGAGTTTTATTAAATTTTCCAATGGAATCCCAGTGAATATCCCTGTTTGTGAAGAAAATGGTTTCCAGTTTACACCCCGGGCAATCAAGGAGAAGATCACAGATAAAACAAAGGCAATCCTCATTAACTCTCCTTCCAATCCAACGGGAAACCTCATGTCAAAAGAGAGAATGCAGGAAATTTCAGATATTGCCGCATCAAATGATATCTACATAATATCCGATGAAATTTACCATGGTCTTGTTTATGAAGGAAAAGAACATTCAATCCTTGAATGTACAGATAATGCTTTTGTATTAAACGGATTCTCAAAACTTTTTGCTATGACAGGCTTAAGGCTCGGTTATCTAATTGCCCCAAAAGAATTTATGCGCCCTCTTCAAATATTACAGCAGAATTTTTTCATTTCAGCAAATTCAGTGATCCAGGCTGCTGGAACTGCAGCCTTGCAATGTGCTGAAAAAGAAACCAGAGAGATGAGGGATATATACAATAAACGCAGAAAATACATGATAAAAAGGTTAAAGAAAATGGGACTTGGCATCAGCGTTGAACCTACTGGTGCTTTTTATATTTTTGCCAATGTAAAACATATATCTGCAGATTCCTATTCACTTGCCCTGGATATACTTGAAAAAGCCCATGTAGGTGTAACACCTGGCATTGATTTTGGCATTAACGGGGAAGGCTATTTAAGATTTTCCTATGCAAATTCCATGGAAAATCTTGAAAAAGGCCTTGACCGTTTGGAAAATTACTTTACCGGACGACAACAAGAAACTAGAAAATAGAGACAAAAGACAAGAAACAAAAGACAAGATACCGGAAAACAAGGAACTTGAAACTGATAACTGAGAACTGATAACTGATAACTGATAACTGATAACTGATAACTGATAAGTAGATATCATATATGATTATAAAACAAACGGAATTTGTAAAAAGTGCTGTTAAACCTTCCCAGTATCCCGAAGGAAATTATCCGGAGATCGCCTTTGCAGGCAGGTCAAACGTAGGCAAATCTTCCCTTATAAATACTTTGATCAACAGAAAAAAACTTGTAAAAACCAGTTCAAAACCCGGGTGCACCCAGTTGATCAATTTTTTTAAAATAAACGACGCTATTTCCTTTGTGGATCTTCCCGGGTATGGGTATGCAAAGGTTTCCAAAAAAATCCGGGCTCAGTGGAGTCCCATGATAAAAAATTACCTGTCCAACAGGAAAAGTCTTGTGGGGGTAGTACTTTTAATGGATATAAGGAGACACCCGGGAAAAGAGGAACTTAACCTGATACAATGGCTGGAAATCAGCCACATACCTTGGCTTGCCGTTCTTACCAAGGCAGATAAATTCTCAAAGCAGAAACGCCACAAAAGGCTCGAACTTATTTCAGGGGATCTTGGCGTAACAAAAGACAGTGTTATC